>NZ_DJDN01000028.1:0-37572 GCF_002431095.1 Pantoea sp. UBA5923
CCGCCGAGCGCGACGCTGAGATGCGGATTGAGTCCCTGACCATTAAAGCCGGTCACGGCGATCACCACGCCGACAAAGGCCGCGCTGGAGCCGAGGTAGCTGGGCACGCGTCCGCCGGTTACCACAAAAAAGAGCAGCGTGCCGATGCCTGACACCAGAATCGACAGATTGGGATCGAGGCCCATCAGCAGCGGCATCAGTACGGTCGCGCCGAACATCGCCACCGCATGCTGCAGCCCGAGGATGACCGTTTGTCCAAACGGCAGCGTCTCATCCGGGGCGATAAGCCCGCCGTCCGTTAGCGCTGTCTTTTTACGCCATTGAGGAAACCAGGAGCTTGCCATCGTTATCTCCAGAAAGTGAGGGATTGTGCCGCGCAAGGCGGATTAGCGGGCATCCTGCCGCAGCAGCGGACAATAGCCGCGATCGAACCAGGCCAGCCCATGCGCTTCGTCGCTGCGACTTAGCGCCAGCACCTCGCAAAACAGCACGTCATGCGTGCCGACGCGGGTAATTTCACTGATGCGACAGTCGAAAGAGATCAGCGCGCCTTCGAGCATCGGTGAGCCGGTCACGCCGTCACGCCACTGCGCCGCCTGAAAGCGCTCCGCCACGGGTGTTTTACCGCCAAACAGGCTGGAAAGCGCTTCCTGACCCGCCGCCAGGGTATTGACGCAAAGCTGGCGGTTGGCGTCGAACACCGACCATACCGAGGCCGAACGATTGAGACAGACCAGCAGCGTCGGCGGCGTATCGGTCACGCTGCATACTGCCGAAGCGGTGAATCCAGCGCGACCGGCCGGGCCATCGGTGGTGATGATATTGACGGCGGCGCCAAGGCGCGCCATCGCGTCGCGAAACGCCTGTTTTTCTACCGCAACGGCGTCTGGCATAAGAGAAAGGGTGCTCATTAACGTCTCCTCAGCTGGCGGCGCGCGACGGCGCGGCCTCGCTCTGGTTAAGCCACTGCAGCAGCAGCGTATTAAAGCTTTCGGCATCGGTCACGCTCATCGCATGCCCGCCCCAGGCCATCGTAATCTGCTGCGCGTTGGGCAGCGCATCGGCCAGCTGCGTGCTGCAGCTCCAGGGCACCAGCATGTCATCCTGACTACAGATCGCCAGCACCGGCTGCTGGATGCGCGCGGCCAGCGGCGTGAAGTCGGCACCCATCAGGGCTTCCAGACGACGCAGCAGGTTGTCGCGTCCCTGAAAATGAGCGATATGCGCCGCCTCCTCCTCGGCGAGACGCTGCTGATGCTGCGCCATCCACTCCGCCGGATAGAGAAACAGCGGCTGCGCGCGCGCAAAGGCCTCAACGCCGACCTTGAGCAGCAGATCCTGCCGCACCTGAAAGCAGCGCCGCGTATGGGGATGCAGCCGTAGCCAGCCGTTGATCACCGCCACGCGCTCCACCTGCTCCGGGTAATCCAGCGCCAGCTGCAGGCCCACCAGACCGCCCAGCGCATGACCAATCACGCCAAAGCGCGCAATGCCGCGCCGCGCCAGCGCAGCCGCCAGCTCGGTCGCCATCATCGCCATGGCGTAGTCGAGCGGCAGCGCCTCTGCGCTGCGCCCGGTGCCGCGCTGGTCGTAGAGCACCAGGCGATAGCGCGCGCTCAGCGCCGCCAGCTGCGGCTGCCAGAAACCCGCTACGCCGCCTAAGCCCGATGCGAGCACCAGCGTCGGTGCCGCTGAGTCCTGACGTCCTACTATCTCCAGATGCATCACGCCTCCCGCTGACCGATATGCGCTACGCTGGCGATCTCTACCAGCGCATCGGGTTTTACCAGTCCGCACTGGATGCAGAAGCGTGCGGGTTTGTCGCCAGCGAAATAGTCGGCATAAACCTGATTAATAGCGGCGTAGTCACGCCAGTCGGTGAGAAAAATAGAGTTGAAGGTGACATCCTCAAGCGTGCCGCCCGCGGTTTCTATTACATTTTTAATCGTTTCTAGTACGTGACGCGTCTGCGCGGCGGCGTCGCCGATATGGACGACGTTGTTCTCTTTGTCGAACGGCAGGGTACCGGAGACATACACCACGCCGTCAGCCAGCGTGCCCGGGACAAAAGGGGCGATCGGCGCGGCGGTGCCCGGCGGAATAATGACAGATTTCGGCATCGCGTTACTCCTTATGGCCCTGCAGGCTTTCGCAGAAGGCGTCTACGCTGGTGACCCAGCCAAAAAAGGTTTCGATATTGAAAATCGCCGCCTGCTGGGCGAAGGGCGGGCCCGCCTGGTAAGTCGCGTCTTCCAGCACCACGCCGAAATATTCAAGGAAAAAACCGTCGCGCAGCGTTGACTCCACGCAGACATTGGTCGCGATGCCGGTAAAAATCAGATGACGAATGCCGCGGCTGCGCAGGATGCTGTCGAGCGGCGTATTGAAAAAGCCGCTGTAGCGCGGTTTCGGCAGCACAATGTCGCCCGGCTGCGGCTGTAGCGCATCCACCAGCGCATAATCCCAGCTGCCCTTCGCCAGCAGCGTGCCCTGTAGCTCAGGCCGTTTACGCATGGTTTTCAGCGCGTTAGATTTATGGAAGTTGGGCGAACCGGCGTCACCCGCCTCGATATAGTGCGGGTCCCAGCCGTTCTGGAACCAGATAATCTGCACGCCTGCCGCGCGCGCGGCGGCAACGGCCTGCGCGATCTTTTCTGTAACCGGCGCGGTGGCGGAGACGTCGAAACCCGCCAGGTCGAGATAGCCGCCAGGCGTGGCGTAGGCGTTTTGCATATCCACCACGATCAGCGCGCTTTGCGCGGGCGGAAAGGCGATCGCTTCCGGGCGAGCGGGCAGTTCAACCTGCGGCAAGGTCTGGGTATGGGCGCAGTAAACGGTACTCATCAGGCGACCTCTCTGTTGTCGTTAATCTGGCTGCGGCACTGCATCAGCGGCTGAATATGCTGGCCGAAATCCTCAATCCCCTGCAGGAAGTCATCAAAGGTGAGCAGCACGCCCTGCGCGCCTTCAACCTGTGCCACCTCATCCAGCATGCGCGCCACGCTGGCGTAGGAGCCGACCAGCGTGCCCATATTGATATTGACGGCGGAGGTAGGATCGGCCATTTGCCGCACGTTGGTGTCGCTGCCGGAGCGCTTATCCTGCTGGCTTTGCGTGGTTAGCCAGGCGAGCGCTTCGTCGTCGGCGCCAGCTTTGTAATGCTCCCATTTTGCGCGCGCCGCCTCGTCGCTCTCGGCGGCGATAATCATAAACAGCACGTAGGAGCCGACGTCGCGACCCGCCTTGTCCGCCGCCTGCTTCATGCGCGCGGCGGTTGGGGCGAAGGCGGCTGGCGTATTGACGCCCTTGCCGAAGCAGAAGTTGTAGTCGGCATGCTGCGCAGAAAACGCCATGCCCGCGTCGCTTTGACCCGCGCAGATCACCTTCATCGGCTTCTGCGGCTGCGGACTGACGCGGCAGTCGTTCATGGTGAAGAACTCACCTTTGAAATCGGACTGGCCGCTGCCCCAGAGATCGCGCAACACGGTGACATATTCGGTCAGGTAGTCGTAGCGGCGGCTAAAGTAGTCATCACCCGGCCAGAGGCCCATCTGCTCATATTCCGGTTTCTGCCAGCCGGTCACCAGGTTGACCCCGAAGCGGCCGCCGGAGATCGAGTCGATAGTTGACGCCATGCGCGCCACGATGGCGGGCGGCAGCGTCAGCGTGGCGGCGGTTGCATAGATTTCAATACGCGACGTGACGGCGGCCAGGCCAGCCATCAGGGTGAAGGATTCAAGGTTGTGATCCCAGAACTCGGTTTTGCCGCCGAAGCCGCGCAGCTTGATCATCGAAAGCGCAAAGTCGAAGTGGTAGCGCTCCGCCTTTTGTACGATCGCCTTGTTCAGTTCGAAGGTCGGTTTGTACTGCGGGGCGTGGGTGGAAATCAGCCAGCCGTTGTTACCAATCGGAATGAAAACGCCAATCTTCATATCAAACCCTCTTTGCCGGTAGTTAAACGGTTTGTTGCGCTGCGCGGCATCCTGCTTCATCCCTGATGGCGGCGCTTGCTGACAAATTTGCAAAGGTTGTGCCACAAAAAGAAAAGTTTTCTTTAACAAAGAGTTAATCAAGAAGGGTGAAAAAAGATGGACCAGATGGTCAAAAAGCACTGCACGTTTTGCAGGCACGCTGGGCAAAAAAGGTGCAGTCGCTGAATTGGGCAGGCCGGAACGGCTTTGCTATCATGCCTCTACGCTTAAGGAATGAGGTAACGCTGTGAAATCCGATGAAAAAAAACCGACGCGACGTTCGCGCGCCACCGCTGCGAAACGCGCCGCCATTCTGGATGCCGCGCTGGCGCTTTTCTCTCAGTTTGGTATTCATGGCACGCGTCTGGATCAGGTTGCCGAGCGTGCCGACGTCTCAAAAACCAATCTGCTCTACTATTATCCCTCGAAAGAAACGCTCTACGTCGCGGTGCTGAAAGAGATCCTCGACGTCTGGCTGGCGCCGCTGCGTGCGCTGCAGCACGATATGGATCCGCTCAGCGCTATTCGCCGCTATATTCGCCTCAAGCTTGAGGTATCGCGCGACCATCCGCAGGCGTCGCGCCTGTTCTGCCTGGAGATGTTGCAGGGCGCGCCGCTGCTAAAAGGCGAACTGGCGGGCGATCTTAAACAGCTGGTGGATGATAAAGCGGCGATCGTAGAGCGCTGGATTAACGAAGGTCGACTGGCTGGGGTTCAGCCGCAGCACCTCTTTTTTATGCTGTGGGCCACGACGCAGCACTATGCGGATTTCGCCAGTCAGGTCGAGGCGATTACCGGTCAGACGCTGCGCGATCCGCAGTTTTTCGATGAAACGGTCGAAAACGTGCAGCGCATGATCATCGAAGGGATCCGCGTGCGCTGATGTTTCTCGTTTAACCTTATTCCCGCCTCTGCGTCCGGCTGGCGACATGTTTTTGCCACGGAGTAACTTATGGATTCTGTTTCACAACTGCTGTTGGGCGCGTCGGTCAGCGTCGCGGCGATGGGGCGGCGGGTGCCGCTCTGGCAGGCGGCGGCGGTGGGGGCGGTGGGCGGCACCTTGCCCGACCTTGATGTGTTTATTGATCACGGCGATGCCATCCGCAATATGACATTGCACCGCACCGAAAGCCATGCGCTGCTGTGGCTGACGCTGGCGTCGCCGCTGCTCGCCTGGCTTATTGCAGGCATTTTCCGTCGCGGGCCAGGCTGGCAGCAGTGGTGGCTGGCGATCTGGCTGGCGCTGATTACCCATCCGCTACTGGATCTGATGACGGTTTACGGCACACAGCTGGGCCTGCCGCTCACCGATCACCCCTATGCCGTCGGCAGCATTTACATTGTCGATCCGCTCTATACGCTACCGCTGCTTATCTGTCTGGGGGCGGCGCTGTGGCGCGGCGGCGCACACGGTGTGCGCTGGAACAGGGCCGGACTCACGCTAAGCACGCTCTATCTGGCATGGAGCATGGCGATTCAGGGCATAGCAGGCTGGCAGATTAAACAGTCGCTGGCGCAGCAGCACCTTCCAGATGAGCAGGTGCTGGTGACGCCTACCGCCTTTAATACGCTGGTATGGCGCACTGTCATTATTGACGGCGATCGCTATGGTGAAGCCTACTGGTCGCTGCTATCGCCGACCCGGCCGCTGCGAATAAGCTGGCATGCGCGTCATATGGCGCTGTTCGCGCAGCTGAAGGGCAGCTGGTATGCGGAGCGCGTCGCCTGGTTCAGTCACGGTTTTTATGCGATGCGCGAAGAGCAAGGACAAATCGCCATTGCAGATTTACGTATGGGGGAAGGGGAGAACTATACCTTTACCTTTGGACTCGGCACGCCGCAGTCGCCCGCCGCGCATCCTGAACGGTTGCCCTCCACGCGTCCCTCGCTGGGCCAGAGCTTCAGGAAGATGGGGGAACGACTGTAAACATACAGCCAGCCCCCTTTTGCATGTGTTATAGCGAGTGGCCCCGGTCAGGCGACCGGGGCCGCTCGCTTTTAACGGGCGGCGCGACGGCGCAGCAGCCAGCCCATGGTAAGCATCACAAACCACAGCGGCGTGACCATCAGCGCCTGACGGGTATCATCTTCCAGCGTCAGCAGCACCAGCACGAACACAAAGAACGCCATCACCACCCAGCACATCACCTTGCCCAGCGGCATCTTAAAGCCTGACGCCGCATGGCGCTCCGGGTACTTTTTACGGTAGGCCAGATAGCTGCAAAGAATAATGGTCCAGACGAACATAAACAGGATCGCCGAAACCGTGGTAACCATAGTGAAAACCGTCATCACGTCCGGGATCAGGTAGATCAGCGCGACGCCTGCCAGCAGACAGAAACAGGAGAAGAACAGACCGGCAGTCGGTACCGCGCGCGCAGAAAGCTGACCAAAAGCGCGATGCGCCACGCCCTGCTGCGACAGGCCGTACAGCATACGGCTGGTAGAGAAGATGCCGCTGTTGGCAGACGAGGCCGCCGAGGTCAGCACCACAAAGTTAACGATGCTGGCCGCCGCAGGCAGCCCGATCAGCACAAACATCTCAACAAAGGGACTGCGATCCGCCAGCACCTGTGTCCAGGGCGTAACCGCCATGATCACCATCAGCGCCAGCACATAAAACATAATTACGCGCAGCGGAATAGCGTTAATGGCGCGCGGCAGTACCTTATGCGGATCGTGCGTCTCTGCAGCCGCCGTACCGACCAGCTCAATGCCGACGAAGGCGAAGACCGCAATCTGGAAACCGGCGAAAAAGCCGCTAAGTCCTTTCGGGAACAGGCCGCCGTGATCCCAGATATTGCTCAGAGAGGCGGTGCCGCCGCCCGGCGAAGGATAGTGAAGGGTAACCAGCACGATGCCGGTTACGATCAGCGCCACAATGGCGACGATCTTGATAATGGCGAACCAGAACTCCATCTCGCCGAACATCTTCACCGTGGCGATATTAAGCGCGAGGAAAACGAAGACGCACAGCAGGGCGCTCATCCACACGGAAAAGCCAGGGAACCAGAGCTGGAAATAGGCGGATATCGCCACCACGTCGGCAATGCCGGTGACGACCCAACAGAACCAGTAGGTCCAGCCGGTAAAGTAGCCTGCCCAGGGGCCAAGCAGATCGGCGGCGAAATCGCTGAAAGATTTATACTCCAGATTAGAGAGCAGCAGCTCTCCCATGGCGCGCATCACAAAAAACAGCATAAAGCCGATAATCATATACACGAAAATGATTGACGGGCCCGCCAGACTGATGGTTTTGCCGGAGCCCATAAACAATCCGGTACCGATAGCGCCGCCAATGGCGATAAGCTGGATGTGACGGTTATGCAGATTGCGCCGTAGCTTGTCAGGGTTCTCCTGCTCAGCAACGGTATCTTTTGTTTGATCAACCATAAAATCGTTATTCCTGTCTGGATGTTGTGTCAGCTCTGCTGGCTGTTTGTGGTTCCTTGCCGCAGGGCAAGTTGGCATAAGATAGAGGAATAAGACAAAAGCTCGCTAATTGTTTTTGTTACAAATGCGACCTTTACGTCTTAGTAACATGTCAGTAAATCTTTACGCGGCACAAACTTGCGGCACAACGCTGCTGTTTTAAACGAAAAGCGCCATTGCCAGCGCTAAACCGGCGCGTAGCTTCTACACTTTTGTTCTCTAAATCAAGCTGCTGCGAGAGGGAGAATGCGCGCAATCGTTTTGTTGCTGGTGCTGATAGCCGTCGGATGGTGGAGTCTGCCATGGCTGAAGCAGCATTTACCGCCCCAGTTCAATCCCTTTACGCCGCTGGCGGTCACCGATCCGCCGGGCTGGATGACGCGATATAAACTCAAGCGGCTGGCGAGCAATCCTGAGGCATGTCTTGACGTTATGCGACGCGCTGAGCACGCGGGAAGCGTGACCTTTAGCGTGCGTCCTGACGTGACGGGCGCATGCCCGCTGCAAAATCCGCTGCGCATTCAGCGTTTCGGCAGGGTCAGCTTAAGCAGCAGCTTTCTCGCCAGCTGCCCGATGGCCGTCGCCAGCACCATGTATATTCTGCAAAGCCAGCAGCGTCTGGCGCACGCATCCGCCTCGCCGCTGGTGCGCATCAGCCATGTCGGCAGCTATGCCTGCCGCAACGTTTACCACCGTAAAGAGGGGCGGTTAAGCGAGCATGCAACTGCTGACGCCTGGGACGTCACCGGCTTTCAGTTTGCCAATGGAGAACGCGTCGAGGTAGGAAAAAACTGGACGCAGCCTGAGAATAAATCCGCTCTGCTGCATCTTTTCTGGCAGGGGGGCTGTAATAATTTTGGCAACGTGCTGGGGCCGGATTATAACGCCGCGCATGCCGGCCATTTTCATTTTGGCATGCGCGGAACGGGATACTGCCGGTAAATTAGACCGCCGGGTTTAAGCCGCGTTTAATCAGGAAATGATTGGCAGGCCAGGAAAATATAAATCCGGTCAGCGTAGCGAGCTGCAACATAAACCAGAAAGCTGTCAGCAGAGGATCAATTTGCTGATTAAGCACAAATTTCAGGGCCAGACTCATAAAGAGGAAAATGCCCGCCTGATAAACCAGCAGCGGAAAAGCCTCGGTACGAAAGGCTAACAGCAGGGCGCGCCACACTGAAAGCACCTCGCGCTGCTTAATCGCCAGAAATTGTAAAAAAAGGCCGCTTATCAGAGAAATAGCAAGGCAAATAATTGCCTGCATCCAGAGCGGCGTAGCGAAATGATAATGATTTAGCAAAGTGATAATCGGAAGTGTCATCAGTTCGCTAAAGATGCAGGCCGCAGCGGAAAGGGAAGTCGAAATAAATATGGTTGGCCAGCTCGCATAATGATGAATTTTTTGCGGCACTAATAACGCAAGTTTAAGCTGACGAGAGGGTTTCCGGCCAAGATACCACCATGCCAGCCAGCCGATGAAGGGCATGTAGAGACCGGTCAGCGGCCAGATAATGTTCATTATTCCGACAGGGTGAGGATGGCGGAAAATATCTTTAAGGATCATCAGAGCGGTACAGCCTCCTAATACCAGGAAGGGTAATGCCAGCTGATTCAACATAGTGTGTCCCACCTGCAAAAGTTAAAGCGCATCCGTCAAAACGGCTGAAGGCTGCCAGACGCCTGCCGGCCGTACGTAAAGGTTATGCAAAGAGTCCGCTGTTAAGCGTAGCTCCGATCGTCCTACATAGAAACGATCGGCTTATCAACCGAGCGGCAAAAAGCGCACAGATTTCTACTCCGTCTCGCTTTTTGGCTTTAGAATAGCTTAACTCTATGTTTACAAATAAATTACGTTAGTAAACTAATTTCACTTAATAGCCATGCTGAATGATGGTCAATGTATGAGAATTTATTGTCGTCAGGCAGATTGAATCTCATTAAGAAAAATCTTATTCTGTTTTTCCGGCGGCTATAATGCTGTGAATAGGATCACCTTTCGTGAAGCGCAGGAAACACGTTTTAAGTAAAACACGCACAACCGGACGTAACGTGGTTTTTACTTCCATACCTGTTTTTTTCTCAATAAAACTTTTTTCTCTTATAAATTTATTTTTTTAAAATGAACAATCTCAATAACCAGACGCATCAGCGTGAGGATAACGCCGAGGCAATATGACTAACGACAATTATTTCGTCTGGCGCCGAGAGACGGAAAAAGAATTTCAGGCCATCACTTCAACCGAAGAATTGAAGACGCTCATTCAGACTCAGGTGGAGTCTTTAGGCTTCGATAGCTATTCCTTTTTGATTCAGCATCCTGTGCCTTTTACCCGGCCGCGTATTTTTTTACATAGCACTTACCCGAAAGCCTGGATTAAACGCTATGAGGAAAAAAACTATTACGCCGTCGATCCAGTTTTAATGCTATGCCAGCAGCCCGGTCGGGGTTTAGAGTGGACGCACGACCTGTTCACCGACGCCGGTGATTTGTGGAAAGAGGCGCAGGAGCATGGCCTGAACAGCGGTTTTTCCTGTTCCGCCATGGCGTCAAATCGCGCCATTGGTATATTATCTATAGCATCCCGTCTGGCAAGCCGGACGCAACATCAACACGTCGAGCTGGAAGTGAAACTGCACTTTCTGGCGGAACTGAGTTTGCGTTCACTTCAGCGTTTTTCAGATGATACGCTGATGGTGCTAAAAAATGATTTCAGTCAGCGCGAGTTAGAGATTTTGAAATGGACCGCAGAAGGGAAAACGTCGGCTGAAATTTCGCTTATTTTAGCAATCTCGCAACACACGGTGAATTTTCACCAAAAGAATATGCAAAAGCGATTTAATGTTTCCAATAAAACTCAAATTGCCTGTTATGCGGCGGCAATTGGACTGATATAGAAAAAGGCAACTACTAAATTTAGTAGTTACGTTGCCGGAAGCAGTTGTCTACCCTGCGCCGGGACTTTGCCAGGCTGGCGTAGCGTAAATCAATGCAAACATGAGGATGTCAGGGGCGCATGATGAAGATAATTCAAACCCAGTTAAAGGATATGCCGTCCTCTCTGCTGGCCGAACTAGGCAGCTACCGTTATAGCGTATTTGCGCGTGGAGAAGGCTGGTCGATCCCGCCTCGTCTCAGTACGCCGGGCCAGGAGTACGATCGGTTTGATCGTTCAGACGTGACCTGGCTGCTGGCCTGGAACGCCCGTGACGGCATCAGCGGCTGCGCGCGACTGATGCCCTGGCATGAGCCGGCCCAGAGTGAAGGGCTGGTGGTGCCGTTTAGCCATGAGAAAGTGTGGGAAATGTCGCGCTTCTCGGCGAAGCTGGAACTGGATGCGGAACTGCCGTTTAACCTGCTATGGCACGCCGTACAGCTCGCTGAACTTAATGGTATGGAGTATTTGATTAGCTCGGCGACGCCGATGCTGGAGAAGATGTTTGAGGAGCACCAGGTCGCCTATGAGCCGCTGACGCCCGGTCTAATCCAGTCGGAGGACAATCTGTTCGCCATTCGTATCCCGGTGGTGCAGCCAGCGCTGGCGGAAAAGTATCGCGGCACGCGGCGCTTCAGCCCGGAAGAGGTATTGCCCTCACTCGGCGTCTCCGTCAACTGGCAGTCGCACACCTGACAGCGCGCCCCCGCTTCGGCGCGGGGGCGAACGCATCACTGACGATACGCGGTCTTAATCTGTTTTATGGTATTGCTGAACACTTCCGCCTGCGGCTTATCACCCAGAGTTTGCACGTAGCGTTCCATATTAATAATCACTTTACCGGCATCCGCCTGGCCCATTCCTTTCAGAATCAGCGTCACCATCATTTTCAGACAGGCTACTTCATCGGCCAGCTTCAGCGTGTCGTGCGAGGTTACAAATTCTTCATCGCTCATCGTGTTCTCCTTGGGGGTTAATCGATCGTGCCGGCATGTTCCGCGCAGCCGTCCATGAGTATATCACAGCGCGCTATTTGGCTGCGAAAGCGAAGCGTAACGGCTGTTGCTTGCGCTACAGGATATTATTTAAAGCAGGAGTTGAATTATTTTCACAGAGTGGCCGCGTCGCATTTAAGCGCATTTTAAATTTTACTTCTTTTTAATTTAAGTAATTGAAATAACTATATAAATAAAAAAGATAAATGATCATATTTCATCCGGTCGCCATATTTTTGCGCTGGCTGGAAAGCGTTGATGTAAATCAGGGAATACGGTCAAACATTCGGCCGGTTGATGTTCTTTACCACGAAAAACAGGTATCATGCGCGCATTCAATATCAGATTTATTCCTCACTTTAGCTAGCGGAGTGCTCCCCGTTGATCAGTGTTCTTCTTGTTGATGACCATGAACTGGTACGCGCCGGTATTAGACGCATACTGGAAGATATGAAAGGTCTTACGATTGCGGGAGAGGTCTGTTGCGGCGAGGACGCGGTAAAGTGGTGCCGGGCTAACCAGGTCGACGTGATCCTGATGGATATGAATATGCCGGGCATCGGTGGGCTGGAAGCGACGCGCAAAATCGTCCGCTACAACCCCGATATCAAAATTATTATGCTGACGGTTCACACTGAAAATCCGCTGCCCGCCAGAGTGATGCAGGCAGGCGCGGCGGGCTATCTGAGCAAAGGCGCCGCGCCGCAGGAAGTCGTGAGCGCCATTCGCTCCGTACATGCTGGCCAGCGCTATATCGCCTCGGATATCGCGCAGCAGATGGCGCTGAGCCAGATAGAGCCGCAAAAAGCGGAATCTCCCTTCAGCTGTTTGTCGGAAAGGGAATTGCAGATTATGCTGATGATCACCAAAGGGCAAAAGGTGACGGAAATTTCCGAGCAGCTCAATCTCAGTCCTAAAACCGTTAACAGCTACCGTTATCGCATGTTTAGCAAGCTGAACATCAGCGGTGACGTAGAGTTAACGCATCTGGCCATTCGACATGGCCTGTTCAATGCGGAGCCGTTAATCAGTAGTGAGTGAAGTTTTCAACGCCAAAGCCTTTCTCAGCACGGTGACCAGTCAGCCGGGCGTGTATCGCATGTACGATGCCTCGGACACCGTGATCTATGTAGGAAAAGCCAAAGATCTCAAAAAACGCCTCAGCAGCTACTTTCGCAGCCATGTCGGCAGCCGAAAGACTGAGGTGCTGGTCAGCAACATCCATCATATAGACGTCACCGTCACGCATACCGAAACGGAAGCATTGCTGCTGGAGCATAACTACATCAAGCTCTATCAGCCGCGCTATAACGTGCTGATGCGTGATGATAAATCTTATCCGTTTATCTTTCTCAGCGGCGATACCCATCCGCGTCTGGCCTATCACCGCGGCGCGAAGCACGCGAAGGGCGAATATTTCGGGCCGTTCCCTAACGGCTACGCCGTACGCGAAACCCTGGCGCTGATGCAGAAAGTGTTTCCGATTCGCCAGTGTGAAAACAGCGTTTACCGCAACCGCTCCAGACCCTGTTTGCAGTATCAGATTGGACGCTGCCTCGGGCCGTGTGTCGCCGGTCTGGTGAGCGAAGAGGAGTATGCGCAGCAGACGGAATATGTGCGGCTGTTTCTGTCCGGCAAAGATGACCAGGTGCTGAACATGCTGGTAAAACGCATGGAAGAGGCGAGCATCGGGCTGCGGTTTGAAGAGGCGGCGCGTCTGCGCGATCAGATTCAGGCGGTACGCCGTATCACCGAGAAGCAGTTTGTCTCTAATCAGGGCGACGATCTTGATGTAATGGGCGTAGCCTACGACGCGGGCATGGCCTGTCTGCACGTACTCTTTATTCGTCAGGGCAAGGTGCTGGGCAGCCGCAGCTACTTCCCGAAAGTCCCCGCGGATACCGAGCTGGCGGAAGTGGTGCAGACCTTTGTCGGCCAGTTTTACCTGCAAGGCAGCGAAGCGCGCACTCTGCCTGGCGACATCCTGCTGGACTTCAACCTGCCGGAACGCGAGCTGCTCTCCGCATCGCTGAGCGAGCTGGCGGGACGCCGCGTAACGATCCAGAGCAAACCGCGCGGCGATCGTGCGCGTTACCTCAAGCTGGCGCGCACCAATGCGGCGACGGCGCTGACCACGCGGCTGTCGCAGCACTCTACTATCCAGCAGCGGCTGGCGGCGCTGGCGCAGTTTCTCGAGCTGGACAAAATCAACCGCATGGAGTGTTTCGATATCAGCCACACCATGGGGGAGCAGACTATCGCATCCTGCGTGGTGTTCGACGCCAACGGCCCGCTGCGCAGCGACTACCGCCGCTATAACATCGAAGGCATTACCCCTGGCGATGATTACGCGGCGATGAATCAGGTTCTGCGCCGCCGCTACGGCAAGGCGCTGGAAGAGGATAAAATTCCTGATGTCATTCTGATTGACGGCGGCAAGGGACAGCTTTCGCAGGCGAAGCAGGTTTTTGCCGAGCTGGAGGTGGAGTGGGATAAGTCCCGGCCGATTTTACTGGGCGTGGCGAAAGGCAGCGATCGTAAAGCGGGACTGGAAACGCTGTTCTTCGAGGCGGAAGGCGAGGGCGTTTCTCTGCCGCCGGACTCTCCAGCGCTGCATGTGATCCAGCATATTCGTGATGACGCTCACAATCATGCAATTTCGGGCCACCGAAAAAAACGGGCGAAAGTAAAGAATACCAGCGCGCTGGAGAGCATCGAAGGCATTGGCCCGAAACGTCGCCAGCAGCTGCTTAAGTATATGGGGGGCCTGCAACCGTTGATGAACGCCACGGTTGAAGAGATCGCCAATGTGCCCGGTATTTCATTCGCGCTGGCGGAAAAAATATATCATTCGCTAAAACACTAGCATTGAAACAGGTGAGGCAATGTAGGAACATAGGGGAAATTCTACCCATTCCAGACAGTTACCGGCATATGCAACTTAACATTCCGACGTGTCTCACCCTGTTTCGAGTCGTCCTGATCCCTTTCTTCGTGCTGGCTTTCTATCTGCCTTTTCACTGGGCGCCTTTCGCCACCGCGCTGATCTTTGTCATTGCCGCCGTGACCGACTGGTTTGACGGATTTCTTGCGCGCCGCTGGAAGCAAACCACGCGCTTCGGCGCCTTTCTCGATCCGGTAGCCGATAAAGTGATGGTGGCGATTGCGCTGGTTCTGGTGGCGGAATATTTTCACTCCTGGTGGATTACCTTACCGGCTGCGACCATGATCGCGCGTGAAATCATTATTTCCGCGCTGCGCGAATGGATGGCGGAAATCGGCAAGCGAAGCAGCGTCGCCGTCTCCTGGATCGGCAAGGTGAAAACCACGGCGCAGATGCTGTCGCTGGTCGCGCTGCTGTGGCGTCCCGATACCACGGTTATCGCCGTCGGCGTGGTGGCGCTTTACATCGCCGCCGTGTTAACTTTCTGGTCAATGTTTCAGTATTTAAGCGCCGCGCGCGGCGATCTGCTCGATAGCTGATCGAAGCGACTTAAAAAGCAGCAAACGGACGCACTGTGAGGATAATTCTGTTGACTCAGTGCGTCAGGTCAGTAGAATGCATCGCATCGAACGGCAGCGAGGCTGCCAGAAGATAAAGAAAATCAGCAAGTTCCGTTAAATTGCTGAACAATGCGGGAATAGCTCAGTTGGTAGAGCACGACCTTGCCAAGGTCGGGGTCGCGAGTTCGAGTCTCGTTTCCCGCTCCAGTTTTGCAGGTCAGGATAACCTGGCGGCACAGCGGATAAAGGCGCGTTGGCAGAGTGGCCATGCAGCGGATTGCAAATCCGTCCACCTCGGTTCGACTCCGGGACGCGCCTCCACTTTACACCCTGCCCGGGTGGTGAAATCGGTAGACACAAGGGATTTAAAATCCCTCGGCTGTATGGCTGTGCGGGTTCAAGTCCCGCCCCGGGCACCATCTCTACCGATTAAAAATTCCGAATTAAAATAAAGCAGTAGTAAGCAATGTCGTGACCGCCTTCAGGGCGGTTTTTTTGTGCCTGTCTGTAAGACAAAAAACCCGGCGTTAACCGGGTTTTATCGTTAAGACTGCGGCTGTCCCACAGGGCCTGAGCCCAGCGTGCCGCCCGGCGACGACTGGCCGCTTGGCGCATGAGGACGGCCATCCGATTTAATCGCATCGCTACGGTGCATACAGCCCGCCAGCGCCAGCACCGCCAGCGTAACGCAGATCCCTTTTTTCACGTTGTTCATCGTTGCCACCTCATTCTCCGGTATTGAAAAAGAAAGTATAAAAACGCAATGAAATTAAAGCGTAGCAGGCTGTCGCCAACGCACCAGTCGTAAAGTCTTAAATCTCATCAGGCTGGAAAATTTTGACCCGCCTCTCATCTGATGCTGCCCGGAGTGCAAATCAGTGTGGTATGCGATACTTTCACGCCTCAATAACGCGACACGGGTCGCGATGATACAGAAGGATGCGAGATGCAGGGCGTCGTGAAGTTTATTAAAGGCTGTCTACTGTTTTCCCTGCTGTGGGGTCTGTTTATGTGGTTCTGCTTCTGGCAAAAAGAGGGAATGGAGGCGGGGATGGCGATCGTAAAAAGCCTCTACGCAGGCGTTATCTATCAGGCTATGACGACGATGGTCGCGCGCTATAAGGCTCGTCGTCAGGCTAACCGCTTTAACAGCGATGCGGCATTCGCCGCATCGTTTACTTATTTTCCCGCTACTTACTCAAACTTACCGGTCAGGCGGCGATGAAAATCGCTGCTGCGCGTATCCAGACCGACAATCGTTACCTGCGCGCCGTGGCGCTGATAGCGATATTCAATGCCGTCAAGAGCGGCAACCGATGACGCATCCCATATTTGCGCATGGGTCAGATCGATAGTGACCTGTTTCGGGTCATGTCCGTAGTCGAAATGTTCAAACAGATCGTTGCTGCTGGCGAAGAAAAGCGGGCCGCGCACGCGATAGCACACCGATTTGCCGTCGGGGCTGACTTCGCGCTCGGCATGAATAACGTGAGCGATACGGCGCGCGAATAGCACGATGGCGACAATAACGCCCGTCAGCACGCCCAGCGCCAGGTTGCCCGTCCACACCGTTACTATAATCGTTAGCGCCATTATCAGCGTCTCTGACCAGGGCATACGTTTGAGGGTGGCGGGCTGAAGGCTGTGCCAGTTCACGGTCTTTACGGCGACCACCATCATAATTCCTGCCAGCACCACCATCGGGATCTGCGCCATCAGCGCGCTCAGACCGGTTACCAGCAGCAGCAGCACCAGACCGGCAACGACGGTTGAGACGCGCGTGCGCGCCTTGCCCAGCTCGACGTTTACGATAGTCTGGCCGATCATCGCGCAACCGGCGATACCGCCGTAGAACGCGGCGAAAATGTTGGCCACGCCTAAACCCCATGACTCACGGCGCTTGCTGGAGGGCGTATCGGTCAGATCGTCCACCAGTTTGGCAGTGAGCAGCGACTCCATCAGGCCGACAAAGGCGATGCTGAGCGCAGTCGGCCAGACAATTTGCAGTGTCTGTATATTAAGAGGCACCTGCAACGCATTCAGACCGGGCAAACCTGCGCTCATAGGGCCTTCATCGCCTACGTTGGGTACGCGCCAGCCGAGCAGCAGCGCGACGGCGGTCACGACAACGATAGCGATGAGCGGAGAGGGCACGCTTTTCAGCACGTGCGGCAGCAGCAGTACAATCCCCAGCGTGATGGCAAACAGCAGCCACACCAGCGAATTTTGTCCCCAGACGTGCGGCACCTGCGCAAAGAAAATCAGGACGCCCAGCGCGTTGACGAAGCCAAGCATGACCGAGCGCGGAATATAGCGCATCATGCGCGCCAGGCCGGCGATCCCGAACAGGATCTGGATCAGGCCGCCCAGCACCACGGCGGGCAGAATATAGGCCACGCCGTACACGTGCACCATCGGGCCGATCACCAGCGCCACCGAACCGGCTGCGGCGGTGACCATCGCCGGGCGTCCGCCCAGCACCGAAAGCGTCAGGCACAGCACCACAGACGCCACCAGACTGACCTTCGGATCGACACCGGCAATAACCGAAAAGGAGATCACTTCAGGAATAAGCGCCAGCGCGGTGATCACGCCAGCAAGACACTCACGGGTGAGCAGGGCAGGGGAACGCAAAACGCGGCCCACGGTCAGGTCGTTGTCCACGGCTTGAGGCGCGGCAACGTCATTGGGTTGGCTCATAGATTACAGGCTCTTTTTAATAATCCGTTCTCGCGGCGAAAGCGAAGAACGCAGAAGAAATTAAGCAGGAGAGAGTACTGTCTGAGAGGGAAATTTGCCAGCGATCACAAAACTAACGCAATGACTCCATCCATGGAATCAGCATTACACCGACAGATCGTCAGGTGTCTTATGCACAACCAGCTCAAGGAGTTGGCGATAGACGTCGAGCGACACCACATCTGACTCCAGCTCCAGCCGATGGATCAGTTTCGAGATGATCGCTTTATTAGTGACAGGTTTGCCGGCCTGTAAAATCTCAGCCACCACTAAGCCTAATATTTCCATCTCGCTGGCCGCTTTACTGGCTGCTGCGTTGAAGTAATCACCAATCTCTTTATCGGTTTGGGGAACAGCGTTTTGCATGTGTCAGTCCTAAAAACAGTCCCAACGATCAGGTCGGGTACCCGATCAATTTACGATGAAAATCCCCCTTACATGGACAGATGTAAAGGGCCCTGTGTCATCAAAAAAGGACCTCTGAAGGTGGAAATCCACTGACACCTTCAGAGGCGACGCAAACGCATCATTCGTTACGGAATCGTTATCCGATTCATGGGGGGTAAAGTTATACAATGAAGGTGTACACGCACAAGGAAAAACTTGAACAATTCGTGCTATGCATTATTTATCAAAAAGATATAAAGATATGATATGAGGAAAAGCTGTACAAAATGTTTGTACAACGCAATGGTTGTAACGGTAAACGGGAAAAAGTCTGCTCTTTTTCCCGCCCGGTTTTAGCTAAAAAGTTTTAACTTTGATGTAAGTTTTCGGACCGATTGTTTCTCGCCAACCAGCGCCAGGCCGAGCAGCCGCCACTCTTTCGCTGGTATTTCACGCATTGCCGCGCTAAAGGCCGCGTAATCCGTGGTGGTTTGGCCTTGTTCAGGAAAGAGCACCAGATCGCACGCCATCTCCGCGCAGCGGGCGCGCAGCTCATCCATCTCCGCATGGCTGGCTGCCAGCACAGGGATGCCGAGCGGGATCAGGCCGGGATAGCTGCTGGCGTCCGCATCCTGTAGCGGGTCACCGACCAGCGCAGGATGACGCTGGCCGAGCGTGAGGGCGATCACCGCAGCGGCGTTAGCGGCTTTTCCCGGGGCGAGGTCGTTTTGCAAAATCATGACGCAACGAGGGTCTTGCATAGCACTTCTCCAGACAGAAAAAGCGCATTGTGACCAGGCGTTCAGCCTGCGTCTGGAAGATTTGTGCACGCCTGCTGATAGCGTGCCGGAGTGAGATGGCAGGCGCGTTTAAACCAGCGACCCAGATGGCTCTGATCGGCGAAGCCCAGGTCCGCGGCGACGTCGGCGGCGGCGCGGCCTGCCGCCAGCTGGTGACGGGCCTGGGATAAGCGCCACTGCACCAGCCAGGCGTGCGGCGGCAATCCCCACTGCGCCTGGAACAGGCGCGAAAGGCGGAAACGATCCACCTGTA
This sequence comes from Pantoea sp. UBA5923, assembly GCF_002431095.1. Lineage (NCBI taxonomy): Bacteria > Pseudomonadati > Pseudomonadota > Gammaproteobacteria > Enterobacterales > Erwiniaceae > Pantoea > Pantoea sp. UBA5923. Next base: position 19,015 of record NZ_DJDN01000028.1, read on the forward strand.
GCGCATCGGCCATCGCCTGTAAGCCCGGATTCAGCGCATGATGGGCAATCAGCCAGTCGCGTGCCTGCTGCGCCAGTTGGCGATCGCGGTCCGCCGGACGCGTTTCGCTGCGCCATAACGGATGCTGGCTCAGCTGCATAAATAAGCGGTCCAGCGTCGCTTCTTTGATCAGCTCAGGATGATCGTGCCACAGCGCGTCAAAACAGTGCCAGACGGCGTAAGCGAGCGCCTTGTCATCGCGCAGCGTGGCGGCGAAGTGTAGCTCGCCGCCCTGGTCGGTGCCGAGCGGCGCCAGCTGCTGAGAGAGCTGCTGCGGCGACAGATAGAGCATGCGATAGGTAAAGCCCTGCGCATCCACCGCGTCGCCATCGTGCAGCTCCTCCGGCTCCAGCATAAACACTGTGCCGGGACGACTCTGATGCTGTTTACGGCGCGAGTGAAACTGCTGCACGCCTTGCTCTGTCACGCCAATCAGATAGCTGTCGTGCCAGTGGGGATCGTAGGCGTGCCCGGTAAAATGCGCGCGGATCGTCTCAATGCCGCGCGAGGGATCGCGACGCAGATCTATCCAGTTGTTGTTACGATCGGGCATAGCTGACTCCGCTTTTACTCCGTCTGGATATTTTCAGGGTCTTAAAAGCCTGACAACAGACGCGTCATTTTTTAACGACATGTGCTATTTTCATTAGCAATTTGCTCTGCGTATAATAACGCACTCATTTAGTTAGAAGTCTAACCATTAGGTCGCTACGCTTTGACTCGCCACTATAACACCTTTACCCATTTGCTTTATCAAGCCGCGCACGCCTGGCGACTTGCCGTGGATCGCCACCTTAAACACAGCGGCCTGAGCATGAGCAGCTGGATGGCGATTGGCCTTATTGCCAGCGAAACGCGGCCCTATACCCAGACGGAGCTTGCGCAGCTGCTCGGCCTGGAGGATGCCAGCATGGTGCCACTGATCGATCGGCTGGTGAAGCAGGAGTTGCTGTCGCGCGTACAGCCGCCGGAAGATCGCCGCAAACGGCATCTGGTGCTGACGGAGAAGGGCAATCAGGCTTTTGCCCTGGTGAAAAATGAGGCAGACGCGCTGCGTGCCGAATTGCTCAGTGATATCGATCCTCAGGAGCTGGCGACGACGGAGCGGGTGCTGCAACAGCTGCTGACGCGTATGGGAAATATGTAACAGTGGCCAGACGCAATCCCTACGCGCCGCGAGAATGGTTGCCGCATGAGAAACCCATGCTGCCGGGTTCGCCTTCGACCCCGATCCATTCGCCGCCGAAAAGGATCGCTTTTGGCCTGATCGGCTTACTGATTTCGCTTACCGGCGCGCTCAGCAACGCGCTGGTCACGGCGAACCTCACCAATCTTCAGGGCACTTTTGGCGCTTACTCCAGTGAAATCGCCTGGTTGCCCGCCGTTTACGTGATGGGCAATATCTCCATCAACCTGCTGCTGGTGAAGTTTCGCCAGCAGTTTGGCCTGCGCGTTTTCACTGAAGCCTTCCTGGTACTCTATGTGCTGGTGGCTTTTTTCCACCTTTTTGCCAACGATCTCAGCTCGGCGATCATCGTGCGTGCCGCGCATGGCATGGCGGGCGCGGCGCTCAGTTCGCTGGGGATCTATTACCAGATACAGGCGTGGCCGGCGAAACACCGGCTTAAGGCGCTGGTGATCGGCCTGACCGTCTCGCAGTTCGCTATTCCGATGGCGCGGCTGTTTTCGACCGAGCTGCTGCAACTGCAGGAGTGGCGCGGGCTTTACCTGTTTGAGCTGGGCCTGGCGATGATCGCGCTGGGATGCGTGCTGGTAGTGAAGCTGCCGCCGGGCGACCGCATTAAGGCGTTTGAAAAGCTCGATTTTGTCACCTTTATGCTGCTGGCACCCGGTATGGCGCTGCTCTGCGGCGTGCTGTCGCTGGGGCGCATCGAATGGTGGTTTACCACGCCCTGGCTCGGCATCTGCCTGGCTATTGCGCTGGTGCTGATCGTTGCGGCGATCGTTATCGAGCACAACCGGAAAAACCCGCTGATTAATACGCGCTGGCTAAGCAGCGGCATGATGGTGCGTCTTGGCATCGTGATGATTATGATACGTATCGTGCTGGCGGAGCAGAATACCGGCGCGGTAGGCTTCCTGCAGCAGCTGGGCCTGCTGAACGATCAGATGCGCGGCCTGTCGCTGGCGATTATCGGCGGCATGACGCTCGGTATCGTCACCAGCGCCCTGACCATCAAGCCGACGCATCTTAACTGGCCCATCGTGGTCTCGCTGGCGGTAATGATCGTCGCCTCGCTGATGGATGCCCACTCCAGCCCGATAACGCGTGCCAACAATATGTATATCAGCCAGTTCCTGCTCGGCTTCAGCAGCACCTTCTTTATGGCGCCCGCTATGCTGATCGGTATTGGCAGCGTCGTGACGCAGCCGAAAAATCTGGTGAGCTTTGTGGTGCTGTTCGGCATGAGCCAGAATCTGGGCGGGCTGATCGGCTCAGCTATCCTTGGCACCTTTCAGGTCTGGCGCGAGAAATATCACTCCAGCCTGCTGGGCGATCAGTTGTCGCTGCTCGATCCTAACGTTACGGAGCGCCTCAGCCAGTATGGCGCGCTGTTCAACAGCCAGGTAGGCGATCCTGTTTTGCAGAGCGCGCAAAGCACCAGCCAGCTGCAGAGCGTCGCGACGCTGCAGGCGAACGTGCTGGCCTATAACGATACCTATTTACTGACGGCGGCGCTGGCGCTCATTACGCTGATGTGGGCGCTGTGGCGTCTCTCCCGTCAGCGATACCTTAACTGGCGGCAGGCGCGCTTCAACCTGAAGGAGCAGCGCCTGGCGGCCGCATCACAAGAATCTATGGAGTCACAATGAGTCAGCAGGATGAACTTCAGGCGGCGGAGCGCGAGCGTGCCAATCGTCGACGTATTCTTTCCATTGCGGCAGGGAGCGGCATCGTTATTCTTGGCGTCCTGGTTATTCTTTACGCCTGGCAGCTCTGGCCCTTTACCAGCGCGGTACAGAGTACCGAAAACGCCTATGTGCGCGGGCAGGTGACCTTTATCAGCCCGCAGGTCAGTGGCTATCTGACCTCGGTCGAGGTGGTGGATCTCCAGCCGGTGCAGAAAGGGCAACTGCTGATGACCATCGACGATCGCATCTACCGCCAGCGCGTGCATCAGGCGCAGGCGCAGCTGGCAATGAAGCAGGCGGCGCTCCGCAACAACCAGCAGCAGCGCCGCAGCGCTGAAGCCACCATTGTCAGCAATAAAGCCGCGCTGGAGAACGCCAGAGCGCAGGCGCTGAAAGGGGGCTTCGACCTGAAACGCGTCGAAAGCCTGGCCGCCGACGGCTCACTTTCGGTGCGTGAGCGCGATGCGGCGCGCGCCGCCAACGCGCAGGCGCAGGCGCAGGTACGCCAGGCGGAGGCGCAGGTGGCGGTAGCGCAGCAGAATCTGCAAACCGTTATCGTTAATCGCGCCTCCCTTGAAGGCGATGTCGCCAGCGCCCAGGCCGCGCTGGAACTGGCGGAGATCGACCTGGCGAATACCCGCATCGTCGCGCCGGATGCCGGTCAGCTCGGTCAGCTTTCGGTGCGCAAAGGGGCCTACGTGACGGCTGGTACGCGTCTCACCTCGGTGGTGCCGGACCATAAATGGATTATCGCCAACATGAAAGAGACGCAGATGGCGGCTATTCGTCCTGGCCTGCCGGTCACCTTCCGCGTTGACGCGCTCAACGGCAAACGCTTTAACGGCCATGTGGAATTTATCTCGCCAGCGGCGGGTTCGGAATTCAGCGCCATCTCGCCAGACAACGCCACGGGCAACTTTGTAAAAATTGCCCAGCGCATTCCGGTACGTATCGCCATCGAATCTGAAGATATGCGCGAGCTGCGGCCCGGCATGTCGGTAGAGGTGAGTATTGATACCGCCGCGCAACCTCGCAACAAGGCGGTGGAGTGATGCGGCGGCTGTTACTTGCCAGCCTGACGGCGCTGACGCTGGCCGGTTGCGCCACCGAGGTGGAAAAAGCGCCGTCATCGCTGCCGATCCCGCCGCAGTGGCGTAATCAGGTCGGGCCCGCCGCCGCGCCGGAAGCGGAATGGTGGCACGCCTTCGGTGACGATAACCTGAACCGGCTGGTGGCGCAGGCGCTGCGTAATAACCTCGATATCCTTACGGCACGCTCGCGCGTCGAGCAGTATCGCGCCCAGCTGCGCGCGGCGCAGGGCGACAATTTCCCTACGCTGAGCGCAGGCGCAGGGGTGACGCATCAGCGCGCATTGTCTTCCGTTACCGGACAGCCGTACGAGAACGCTGTCTATCAGGGGCTGCTGCAGGCCAGCTACAACGTCGATCTCTGGGGGGCGCGCAGCAGCAGCATTGCGGCCAGCGAAGCGTCGCTGGAGGCGCAGCGCGCGGCGGCATCGGCGGCAGAACTCACCGTCGCCAGCTCGGTGGCGTCGGGCTATATGAGCCTGGTGGCGCTGGACGAGCAGCTGCGCGTCACCGAAGCAACGCTGGCGACGCGCGGCAATTCGCTGCGGCTGGCGCAGCGCCAGTTCGAAACGGGCTACAGCTCGCGCCTTGAATGGATGCAGACGGCATCCGAGTTTCAGGCGGCGAAAGCACAGGTGCCGCAGCTAAAGCATCAGATCGCGCAGCAGGAGAATGCGCTGAGCATTCTGGTAGGCATGAACCCGCGCGAGATTGCGCGCCGACCGCAGTTCAGCCAGATTATGCCGCAGCAGATGCCGCAGGTGCTGCCTTCGCAGCTGCTTAACCGGCGGCCCGATATCGTGCAGGCCCAGCGCCTGTTGCTGGCGGCGGACGCGACGCTCGCCTCGTCAAAAGCGAAGCTGCTGCCGTCGCTCAACCTTACCGCGAGCGGCACCCTGCAAAGCAACGAGCTGCATCAGCTGCTCGACAATCCGTTTCGTCTCTGGAGCAACGGCGGCAGCGTGCTGGCGCCGTTGCTGAACCGCGAAGCGCTGACGGCGCAGGTCGATGTTTCGATGGCGGCGCGCAATCAGGCGCTTTACAGCTATGAAAAAGTCGTTCGCAACGCCTTTTCCGAGGTGAATGACGCAATGGATGCGATTCTGCAGGGCCAGGCGCAGCTGGCGGAGCTGCAGAAGCAGGAGGAGTATGTTTCCGAGGCGCTGCGTATCGCCCGCAATCGCTATCAAAACGGTTACGCCTCGTATCTTGACGAGCTGGACGCGCAGCGCACGCTGTTCAACACGCAGCTTAATCTGGTATCGGTGAAGAATAATCTTCTGCTGGCGCAGGTCGCGCTTTATCGCGCGCTGGGCGGCGGCTGGCAGGCGCACTGAACGATGTAGACAAGCTGGACGCTTTTGCTGCGTTATCAGTAAATCTTTTAATCATTTTGTTAATGAACCGCTGGTTCATAAGCATACTTTTGCTTACGTGTCTTTACATTATCTGTTAACATAGCGCGGTTTCGATTGGATCTAAGCAGAAAGGTGTGGATCGGTTCGATCCGCGCTCAGTAAGCGTATGGAGCTTTCCGCCTGCCTGTAACAGGTAATAAAGGAATAAAAACATGTCTAAGCATTCTCTTATCATAATGACTCTTGCGGCAACGTTATTAACGGGCTGCGCACGCACTGCGCCTGTACATAACGTCGACCAGTCACTTACGCAGCATTATTCTGATAACCAGATGAAAACTGCGATTATTGAGGCAGGGCTCGGTCGCAAATGGGTGATGACGCCCGTCGCGCCAGGGGTAATTAATGGCCGCTATGCGCAGCGCGAGTTTGTTGCCAATATCCGCGTGACCTATACGCCGCAAAGCTATTCTATCCAGTACGTCAGCAGTCAAAACCTGAATGCGAAAGACGGGAAAATTCACGCCAATTATAATCGCTGGGTGAATAATCTTGACCAGGATATTCAGCTGCGTCTGGCCGCTCAGGCTCTGAAATAATATTGCGCCTGCCGTCGCTATCCTCAGGCAACGGCAGGCGTTTTCCTAAAGAAAAATTGTGGTTTGCCGATATTTAAAATCGCTGCACCTTCATTTTCTGCCGTGGTTATGCACGTCAGAGCGTTATGAAGGCCATCCCAGCAATTATCCGTTTTTTCAATCAGGACATCGAAACGTTGCCTGGCTGGCGCTGATTTCGCAAGGCACAAAATAAGAGCGCAGTTATGAATTTGGCATATTCGCTTGTTGAATGGCAGGCACTGGCTCCGGGACTGGCCAGTCGGGATGTATGGCAACGCTGGGCGCAGCAACCTCCTGTTTTAGATCCGACTCTTCCTGTGGCAAAACCTCAATTCCTGCCGATGATGACCGCGCGTCGTCTGAGCAGCGGCAGCCGCGCGGCCGTAGAGTGTGGACTCGCCTTACTGGCGCGCCAGCCCGCGGACGCGGTGGTTTTTACCAGTCGCCACGGTGAGCTGGAGCGCAACCTGCGTATCCTTACGGCGCTAGCGGACGAGCAGGCACTTTCGCCCACAGATTTTGCTATGTCGGTGCATAACTCTGCCGTCGGCAGTTTGACTATCGCCGCGCAGCAACCGCTGGTTTCGACCTCGATCTCTGCGGGTATCGACTCCTTTCAACAGGCCCTTATTGAGGTCACTGCGCTGCATCAGGCGGGATACAAAAAGGTGCTGTTAGTCGACTTTGAGGGCGCCATACCCGATTACTATTCGCCCTGGCTGCCGGAGTGCGCTGGACAGGTACCTTACGCAGTCGGGCTTGTGCTGGCCGTGGGCAACAGCCTCAGGTGTTCAGCTCGCCCGCAAACGGGCAAGCTGCCCGGCGCGCTGCCTCAAAGCCTGGCGTTCCTGCACGGCATGCTGAGCGATGCGTCTGAATTTACCCTGCCGGGCGCGCGTATGGACTGGCAGTGGGAGAAATGCCATGGCTGATTCCTCTATCGTCATGCGTCGTCGCTTGAACGTTAACTATTACTGGCGGCTGGTTATGACCGCCGTAAGCTTTAGCTTGTTTAGCGTAGGCGGCCTGTTGCTGTCGCTTATCTGGTTCAATCTGCTGCTGCTTTTTCAGCGCAATACAACGCGTCGCCGCGCGCTGGCTCGCCGCAGTATTGCCTGGAGCTTCCGCTGTTTCCTGCGCTTCTGTCGGTTTGTTGGCGTCTATGACTATCGCATTATCGGCGCGGAGCTGTTACAGCAGGATAAAGGCTGCCTGATTGTCGCTAACCATCCCTCGCTGATTGACTATGTGATGATCGCCTCGGTACTGCCGGAGATGGACTGTCTGGTTAAAGCGGAGCTGCGGCACAACCTTTTCTTCCGCGGCGTGATACGCGCGGCGGACTATCTGATTAACAGCGAAGCTGAAACGCTGCTCCCTGACAGTCAGCAGCGTCTCGCCCGCGGCGACACCATCCTGATCTTTCCTGAAGGAACGCGCACGCGCTACGGCGAGGCCCTTAAGCTGCAGCGGGGCGCTGCCAATATCGCAGTGCGCGCCGGCTGCGCGCTGCGCGTGGTTCATATCAGCTGTACGCAGCGTATGCTCGACAAGCAGAGCCGCTGGTATCAAATTCCACCGGTTAAGCCGCTGTTTACCGTTCGCGTACAGGCACAAATCAGCAGCCATCCCTTTCGTGCAGCCAGCGAGGACGCGCAGCCTCTGGCGGCGCGTCGCCTGACCCGCTACCTGCAGCAGGCACTGGTACCACCCCAAGAAAAAGACGTTTGACGGAAACACAATGGACGCACTTATCAACACCCTAAAACAGATGATCATCGAGACGCTGAATCTCGAAGACATCACGCCCGATGATATTGAAACCGAAGCGCCGCTTTTTGGCGAAGGTCTGGGGCTGGATTCAATCGATGCGCTTGAACTGGGCCTGGCGGTGAAAAACCGCTATGGCGTGGCGCTTTCCGCTGAAAGCGAGACGCTGCGCGCGCACTTTTTCTCCGTTGCCACTCTGGCGACATTTATTAAACAGCAACAGGCATAAGCGTCAGGAGCCAACCTGTGATGAATAAAGATGAGATCTATCAGGAAGTCGCTTCGTTGCTGACCAGCCTGTTTGAAACCGATCCTGAGGCTATTCGCCCGGACGCGCGTCTGTATGAGGATCTTGAGCTCGACAGCATCGATGCGGTCGACATGGTGGTGCATCTGCAAAAGCGTACGGGCCGCAAAATCAAGCCAGAGACCTTTCGCTCTGTGCGAACTGTGCAAGATGTCGTGGATGCGGTTGAGCAGCTAATGCGAGAGAGCGCCTGAGCCGATGTTGTCTGCCGCGCTGCGTCTGCTGAATGCGCTTTCGCTACTAATGTGGCCGTTTATCGTGCTGCTCGTTGCAGCCCATCCGCAATGGCAGATTCTGTTCTGGCCACTTAGCGTTATCTTTGCGCTGCGCTGGTGGTTGCTGCGCGGCAAGCCCGCTGCGATGACGCGGCTCAGCGCCTGGCTGTCGCTGTTCGGCGCAATCTTTACTTTCAGCGCCGGCGCGCTGCGCAGCCTGCATCTGCTGTTGTGGTATCCGGTACTGGTGAATTTGCTGCTGCTCATTATGTTTGCCGGTTCGCTGCGCGGCCCGATGCCGCTGGTGGAGCGTATCGCGCGCCTGCGCGAGCCGGACCTGTCGCCGCAAGGCGTCAACTATACGCGCCGTGTCACCTGGCTGTGGTCGCTGTTCTTTTTGTTTAACGGCAGCATCGCCGCAGCGACCTGCGTGGCAGGAAACCTTAACTGGTGGACGCTGTGGAACGGTGGCATCAGTTATCTGCTGACAGGCTCGCTGATGGCAGGGGAGTGGCTGGTGCGCCAGCGAATCAGACAGGAAAGATGAAGATATTACCGGTCAGCTTATGGCTAAACGCGCCAGAGGGCGTGGTCGCCTTTCGCGGCGAGCGTCCGCTGCTGCGCAGTACCATGCGCCGTCAGGCCGCTGCGCTCGCCGCGCGCTTCGCCGCTGTGCCAGAGAAGCGCTGGGCGCTCTGTTTCGACGACACCTACCGCTTTTGCGTGGCGCTGCTGGCGGCCTGGTACGCGGGTAAGACCCCGGTGATCCCAGGCCACTGTCGCGCCCGACAGCTGGAGGAGATGCGTGCGGAAATAGACGGCGTCGTCAGCGATATGCCTCTTGATATCAGGCTACCGCATCTGATGTGGCGTGAAGAAGAAAGCGAGGACGCGCTGCCGCCGCTGCCTGACGATGCTGCGCTGGTGCTGTTTACCTCCGGCTCTACCGGTACGCCGCGCGCCGTACACAAGCCGCTGGCGGTGATGGAGCGTGAGGCGCAATGGCTTATTGAACGCTGGGGCGCTCAGGCCGCATCGTGTCGGTTTATCGCCTCCGTCAGCCACCAGCATCTGTATGGGTTAAGTTTCCGCCTGTTTATGCCGATGTCGCTCTCTTGTCCGTTTGCGGCGCAACAGATTCTGTACAACGAGCAACTGACGCAGCTGGAACGAGATAAGCCTTACGTTTTTATCAGCAGTCCCGCTTTTTTACGACGTCTTGACGCATCGCTTGCCGCGCCAGAGTGCGCGCTGGTTATTTCCGCGGGCGGCATGCTGGAAGAAGGGCATGCGGAGGCCGCGCAGCAGGCGCTGGGCTGCCGCATCAACGAGATTTACGGCAGTACAGAAACAGGCGTGATCGCCTGGCGCGAGCATGATGGCGAAACGCCGTCCTGGCGCTGCTTTCCCGCGGTTCGCCTGAACAAAACAGAGGGCGAACGCTGGCAGATCTTCTCAGATTTGCTTCCTGACGCCAGCGGCTGGCTGCTGGACGATCGGCTGGAGACAGACGAGACCGGATGTTTTCAGCTGGCGGGACGCCACGATCGCGTAGTGAAAATCGAAGATAAACGCGTCTCGCTGAGCGAAGTGGAACGCCGCGTACTGGCGCTGCCAGGCGTAAAAGATGCCGCCGCGCTGGTGATGACGCGCGGCAGCCGTCGTGCCGTCGCCGTTGCCGTACAGCTTGACTGGCAGCCAACAGCCGTGGAGCTGAGTCGGCTAAAACGCCTCTGGCGCGGGCAATTGCATCCCTGGCTGGAGCCGGTCGCGCTACCGCGCTACTGGCGCGTCGTAGAAGAGATGCCCGTCACCAGTCAGAGCAAACGCGCCTGGACACAAATTGAGGAGCTTTTTCATGTTGCCGATTGAGCGCAGCCGTAAAATCAGCGGATCGCAGGCGCTGTTTCACTTTCAGGTTGAGGCTGACCTTTTCTGGTTTCAGGGCCATTTTCCCGCGCTGACCATTCTGCCCGGCGTGGCGCAACTCGACTGGGTTATGCACTATACGACCACGCTGCTGGCGCCAGGCAAGGTTTTCAGCGCGCTTGAAAATATCAAATTTCAGCAGCCGGTGCCGCCTGGTTCCCATCTCCAGCTTGAACTCGACTGGGATGAAAGCAAATCCCGTGTCAGCTTCCGCTATCTGCTGCTGCGCGATGGCGAGCAGCAAAGCGCCAGCAGTGGGAAGATCCTGCTGTGCTGAATACCGACTTTTCGCCCTGCGTGGTGATCCCTTGTTATAACCATGGCGCAACCATGGCGTCGGTGCTTGCGCGGCTGGCCCCTTTTAAGTTGCCGATCATTATCGTGGATGACGGCAGCGACGCCGCGACGCAGCAGCAGCTGGCGCAGCTTCACGCCGATCAGCTTGATATATTGCGCCTGCCCGCGAATCAGGGAAAAGGGGCGGCGGTGATTTTTGGGCTGCGCGCCGCGAGACAACAAGGTTATACCCACGCCCTGCAGCTTGACGCTGACGGCCAGCATGCCATTGAGGATCTGCCTCTGATGCTGGCGGAGGCGCGCCGCTACCCGGAACAGCTGATCTCTGGTCGTCCTCGCTATGATGACTCGGTGCCTAAAGCACGGCTTTATGGACGCTATGTCACCCACTTTTGGGTATGGGTCGAAACGCTGTCATTCTCCATTAAGGACAGCATGTGCGGCTTCCGCGTTTATCCTCTGGTGCCCACGCTGGCGCTGTGCGACCGGCGCTCAATCGGCCAGCGAATGGATTTTGATACCGAGATTATGGTGCGGCTCTACTGGCAGGGCACGCCGAGCCGCTTTATCGCAACGCGCGTGGTCTATCCCGAAGCGGGCCTGTCGCATTTCGATGCGTTGCGGGACAATCTGCGCATTTCGTGGATGCATACCCGGCTTTTTTTCGGCATGTTGCCGCGCATTCCTAAGCTGGTGGCGATGCGCAGGCAACAGCGACACTGGTCTGGCGAGCCAGAGCGACGCGGGCAGGCCGGGCTGCGTTTTATGCTGGCGCTGTGGCGCTACGGCGGGCGGTTGCCCTTTACGCTGCTGCTCTGGCCAGTGGTGGCAGTCTACTGGCTGACCGGCCTGAACGCGCGTCGCGCGTCGCAGCGTTATCTGCAGCGCGTTGCCGCCTGCGCGCAAAGCCGCCGCGTCACGCTTCCGCAGCCGCTCAATAGCTACCGTCACTTTTTGCGCTTTGCTGAAGCGATGCTGGATAAAGTCGCCAGCTGGCGCGGCGACCTGCGCTGGGGCAAAGAGATTGACTTCGCCCCTGGTGCCGAGGCGACGATACGCCGGGCCGAGGGGAAGGGGCAGCTGATTCTGGCCTCTCATCTGGGCGATATTGAAGCGTGCCGCGCTATGGCGCAGCAGGTGAGCGGACTGGTTATCAATGCGCTGGTCTTTACCGATAACGCGCAGCGATTTCGCGCTGTGCTGGAAACCATTGCGCCTGATGCTGGGGTTAACCTGCTGCCTGTATCGAATATCGGCCCGGAAACCGCCATCCTGCTGCAACAAAAAATCGATGCGGGTGAATGGGTGGCGATTGTTGGCGATCGAACCGCAGTCAATCGCCAGCGCGGCGGCGTATCGCGCGTAGTCTGGAGCGATTTTCTTGGACAGCCCGCCCCGTTTCCTCAGGGGCCCTTTGTGCTGGCGTCGGCGCTGCGCTGCCCCGTAATGTTGATGTTCGCGCTGCGCGAGCAAGGGATGCTGCGCGTCTACTGCGAACCCTTCGCCGATCCGCTGCTGCTGCCGCGCGCCACGCGCCAGCAGGCACTGCAGGCGGCGGTGGATCGCTATGCGCAACGGCTTGAGGCTTACGCGCTGAAGGCGCCGCTCGACTGGTTTAATTTTTTTGATTTCTGGTCGCTGCCTGAGAACCGGGCGCGCCGCGAGGAGTCCCCGGATGAGTAACAATCTGCACGCCGTCGAGATAACGCTAACGGTCTCCTTCCACGACTGCGATCCCATGGGCGTGGTCTGGCACGGCAACTACTTTCGCTTTTTCGAACAGGCGCGCGAAGCGCTGCTGCGCCAGGTCGGCTACAGCTACGCTGAGATGGCGGCCAGCGGCTATGTCTGGCCGGTGGTTGATGCCCACGTAAAATATCGCCAGCCGCTGCGCTGCGAAGAGAGCGTCCGCGTTAGCGCGCGCATCACCGAATATGAAAATCGTCTGCGCATAGATTATGAAATAAAAAACGCCGAGGGGCAGGTCACGACGCGCGCCCACACGTTGCAGGTGGCGGTAAGCCAGCAAACGCAAGAGATCTGTTTTGTTTCACCAGATGTTCTACTGGAAAAACTGGGAGTAAAGGGATGTTGAAATATCTGTTCAGCGCGCTACTGCTCTGGAGCAGCATCTCCAGCGCCGTCACGCTGGCCGAGCTGCAACAGCGGTTCGCCAGCCAGCCCGTGATCCGCGCGGATTTCGTTCAGACGCGCACTATCGCTGGCATGGCGCAGCCGCTGATATCACACGGGGAGCTGCTGGTTGCCCAACCGCAGGGACTATGGTGGCATCAGCGCACACCTTTCGCTATGACGCTGCTGCTTGATGATAAGCGTATGGTTCAGACCCTCAACGGTCAGCCGCCGCAGACAGTGACCGCCGAGGCTAACCCGCAGATGTTTCAGTTCAATCATCTGCTGCGCGCGCTGTTTGAAGCGGATGAACGCGTACTGCGAGAGAACTTTACGATCGATTTTCAGGATAAAGGCGACGCGCGCTGGTCGCTGGCCCTGACGCCGAAGTCTGCGCCGCTGAATAAAATCTTCAGACGCATCGATTTGTCCGGCGAGACGTTTCTCGAGCGAATCGACCTGAACGATGCGCAGGGCGATCGCACGCATATCGAACTCAGCAATACCCGTACTCAGCCGCCACAGCTTAGCGCCGAGGAGCGTGCTCGCTTTGCCCCGTAACGCTCGCCTGCTGGCAGGTCTCTGGCTGATTTTCTGCGTCGCGCTGGCGCTAACGCTGGCGTTTATGCTGCCGCGCAGCCCGCTTAACAGCAGCGTGCTGGCGCTGCTGCCCCAGCAAACGCTTGGCGCCGCGCCGTCTGAACTGCAGCAAGGCTTTATGCAGCGCCTCGATCGGCAGCTGGTCTGGCTGGTGACGGCGGACGGCGACAAGGGCAGGCAGGCCGCCGTCTGGTGGCAGGCGCAGCTGCAGACGCTACCGGAGCTGAAAGCAGTTGAGGGCGCGCTGGATGAACAGCGTCAGTCAGAGTGGGGACGGTTCGCCTGGTCCCACCGCAACGGCTTAATCGACGACGCCACGCGTGAACGGTTACGCAATCAGACGCAGGCTGACTGGATACTGGCGCAGCTTTTCTCCGCCTTCGCCGGCGTGAGCAGCAAAGAGATGCAGGGCGATCCGCTTATGCTGACGCGCGGGTCGCAGCTGGCCCTTCAGCAAAACGCCGATCGTATGGTGCTGCGCGACAACTGGCTGACGGTACAGGAGAACCAGGGAAAGCGCTGGTATTTTCTGCATGGCGAGCTGGCGACCAACGCCTTCAGCATCAAAGAGAATCATGCGCTGGTTATGCGGCTTAAGGCTCTTGAGCAGCAGCTAAAATCACGCTGGCCCGACGCGCAGCTGCTGACGCGTGGCACCGTACTGTTCAGCGACGACGCCAGCCAGCGGGCGCAAAAGGATGTGGAAACGCTGGGCGCGGTGACCATCGGCGGCGTGCTGCTGCTGGTGCTGCTGGTCTTTCGTTCGCTGCGTCCGCTGCTGCTCAGCATCGCTTCAGTCGCCGTCGGCGCGATGGCCGGTACGGTAGCGACGCTGCTCTGCTTCGGCGAGCTGCATCTGATGACGCTGGTGATGAGTCTCAGCATCGTCGGCATTTCGGCGGACTATACGCTCTATTATCTGACGGAGCGGATGGTGCATGGCGCGCACGCCTCGCCGTGGGAAAGTCTGCATAAGGTGCGCGGCACGCTGCTGCTGGCGTTGGGCACCACGGCGATCGCCTGGCTGTTAATGCTGCTGGCGCCGTTTCCTGGCCTGCGCCAGCTGGCGGTATTTGCCGCCAGCGGTCTGACCGCTTCCTGCCTGACGGTGATCCTGCTCTATCCCTGGCTGGTACGCGGTCTGCCTGTGCGTCCAGTGCCGCTGATGGTCTGGTTTGGGCGCTGGCTGGCGGCGTGGCGCCGTAATCGCTATCTGCGCGTCGGCCTGCCGCTGAGCCTGGCGATCTATGCGATTGCGGGCGTCAGCCAGCTGCGCGTCGATGATGATATTGCGAAATTGCAAAGCGCACCGCAGTCTTTACTGGCGCAGGATCGCCTGATCGCCGCGCTGACCGGTCAGCGCACAGATCAGACCTGGTTTGTGGTCTGGGGCGATACGCCGGAGCAGACGCTGCAGCGTCTGGCTAAGCTATCGCCTGCATTGCAGCAGGCGAAGCGAGCAGGCTGGCTGGAGACAGCGCGCATTCTGCCGTTACGTTCGCTGCAACAGCAGCAGGAAGATGCGGCGCTGCTGCGCGACGCGGCCCCGCGCATTATGGCAAGGCTGCAACAGGCAGGTCTGACTCTGACGCCGCCTCATATCGAACCGATGCCCGTTACGCCAGAGGCCTGGCTGGCCAGCCCGCTTAGCGCCGGCTGGCGGCTGTTATGGCTGTCGCTGCCGGATGGACGTAGCGGCGTGCTGGTGCCGGCAGGCGGGGTGCACAACAGCGCAGCGCTGCAGCATCTGGCCGAACAGCTGCCGGGTGTCAGCTGGGTTAATCGCAAGGCGAGCTATGATGCGCTGTTCAGCTTCTGGCGTACGCTGCTGAGTGGCCTGCTGGCGCTGGCGCTGCTTTTTATCGCGCTGAGCTACGTGCTGCGTCTGGGATTAAAGGCGGGCTTGCGCAGCGTCACGCCCTCAGCGCTGTCGTTAGCCGTGGCGCTCGCCACGCTCGGCTGGCTCGGCGCCTCGCTTAATCTCTTTGCGCTGCTGGCGCTGACGCTGGTGCTTGGCATCGGCATCAATTACACCCTGTTTTTCAGCAACCCGAAAGGCACGCCCCTGACCTCGCTGCTGGCGGTGTCGCTGGCGATGATGACCACCTTGCTGACGCTGGGGATGCTGGTATTCAGCAGCACCAGCGCCATATCCAGCTTCGGCGTTGTGCTGTGCAGTGGGATTTTCAGCGCCTTTCTGATCTCGCCGCTGGCGCTGCGGCCATCTAAATCAAGGAAAAGAAAATGCGGCGAGTCGCTCTGACTTTGTTGTCGATTTTACTAATGAGCGGTTGCGCCAGCCATGCGCCCGATAGCGCGCGGCCTACCGCCTGGCTCAAGCCTGGCGTGCGCGTCACGCTGCCGCCGCCGGGCTTGACGCCAGGGTTCCAGCAACAGCAGTTGCTTACCGGCGAGGTCGGGGGAAAAAGCCAGTCGCTGCTGGTGCTGTTAAACGCGGACGGCGAGAAAATCGAACTGGCTGGATTGTCCTCAGTAGGTATTCGCCTGTTTCGCGTCACTTACGATGCCCAGGGCATTCACAGCCAGCAGCTGATGCCTCTGCCGCAGCTGCCGCCAGCCAGTCAGGTGCTGGCGGACATCATGCTCAGCCAGTGGCCGGTTGCGGTGTGGCTGCGAGCACTGCCGCCAGGCTGGAAGCTGGAAGATGTGGGCATGACCCGGTTGCTGCGCGACGCGCAGGGTAACGTCGTCACTGAAATTAACTACCTACAACGTGGCGGCCAGCGCGAGCCGGTCAGTATCCGGCAGCGAGCGTTTGGCTACCAGATCCGTATTCAACATCTGGATGCATCATGATTTACATTTCCGCGTTTGGCATGCTTAACGCGCTTGGCAATGATTTAACGACCATTGCGCAAAATCTGGAGCGCGGTCTCGCGCCGGGCATGCAGCCGCGCGACGGCTGGCTGAGCGGCGGAAGACGCTGCTGGCTTGGTGCGGTAGAGGGCGAATTGCCCGCGGTGCCCCCGCATCTGGCGGCGCATAATACGCGCAATAACCAACTGCTGCTGGCGGCACTGGCGCAAATTCGGCCAGAGCTGGATGCGGCAGTGGAGAAACACGGTGCCGGACGAGTTGCGATTGTGCTGGGCACCAGCACCTCAGGGGTAGATGAAGGCGATCGATACAGGCGCGCGCCTTACAGTGACTATCACTATCAGATGCAGGAGCTGGGCGATCCGTCGCGCTTTCTGGCGAATTATCTCCAGCTTGACGGCCCGGCATACACTATCTCCACCGCCTGTTCGTCCAGCGCGCGCGCCATTATCAGCGGTCAGCGGCTGATTGCCGCCGGGCTGGCAGACGTGGCGCTGGTCGGCGGCGCGGACTCGCTCAGCCGTATGCCGATTAACGGTTTCGACAGCCTGATGTCGCTTTCTGAGCAGCGCTGCGCGCCTTTTAGCCGCGAGCGCAACGGCATCTCTGTCGGCGAAGGTGCCGCGCTGATGCTGTTGACGCGCGAACCGCAGCCGCTGACCTTGCTGGGCGCAGGAGAGTCATCGGATGCCTGGCATATGTCGGCGCCGCATCCTGAAGGCGAGGGGGCTCAGCGCGCTATGCAGATGGCGCTGAACAGTGCAGGCATTACGGCGCAGGAGGTGGGCTATATCAACTTACACGGTACGGCGACGCCGCTTAACGATCAAATTGAATCCAGAGTGGTGCACCGTTTATTTGGTAACGAAGTTCCCTCGAGTTCGACCAAGCATCTTACCGGCCATACGTTAGGCGCAGCGGGCGTTATCGAAGCGGCTCTCGCCGCCCTGATCCTGCGCGACGGTTTACCGTTGCCTCCTCAGGATTTTTCAATGACAACCCAGGATGAGAGCCTGCCCGACTGCGGGCTGCTGCTGGCACGACAAAGGCTGCAAAAACCCGTTATCGCCTCGAACTCTTTTGCCTTTGGCGGTAATAACAGCTGCCTGATTTTAGGACGTTTATGATGAGTAAAGCGCTTTCCGCCCACGACTATTTGCCGCATCGGACGCCAATGGTTCTGGTTGACCGCGTGATTGCAGTAGATGATGAGAGCGTACATTGTCAGGTTTCTACTGCGCCCGACGGCGTGCTTGCACCTTTCCTTAATGCGCAGGGCGAGCTGCCCGCCTGGTTTGGCGTCGAGATCATGGCGCAAACCGTGGGTGTCTGGTCCGGCTGGCATGCCAGACGCGCCGGGGCACAACAGATCCAGCCCGGGATGCTGCTGGGGGGACGAAACTGGCGCGCAGCGGCGGCAACCTTTCCCGGCGCGATCACGCTCGATATTACGCTGCGTCTGCTGATGCGCGACGAGCGTATGGGCAGTTTTGAGGGTGAAATCCGCTATGGCGATCGCGTACTCGCCAGTGGCAGGCTAAACACCTATCAACCTGACGAACAAGAGTTACAACAACTGATTTTACAAGGAAAACAGCCATGACGCGTTCCGTGTTAGTTACTGGCGCAAGCAAAGGGATTGGCCGCGCCATCGCGCTGCGCCTGGCGCAGGACGGCTTTCAGGTCGCGGTGCATTTTAACCGCGACCAGGATGGCGCAGAGCAGACGCTGGCGCTTATCCAGACCGCAGGCGGCAGCGCGCGTTTGCTGAGTTTCGACGTGGCGGATCGCGCCGCGACGCGCGACGCGCTGGAAAAAGATATCGATGCCTATGGCGCTTATTACGGCATTGTCAGCAACGCAGGCATCACGCGCGACGCCGCTTTCCCCGCACTGACCAGTGATGAGTGGGACAGCGTTATCCATACTAATCTCGACAGCTTTTACAATGTTATCCAGCCTTGCGTAATGCCGATGATCGGCCTGCGTCAGGGCGGACGCATTATCACGCTCTCTTCGGTTTCCGGCATTGCGGGCAATCGCGGGCAGGTTAACTATAGCGCGGCGAAAGCCGGGATTATTGGCGCCACCAAGGCGCTGGCGATCGAGCTGGCGAAACGCAAAATCACCGTGAACTGCATCGCTCCCGGACTGGTGGATACCGGTATGGAAGGGCTGGAACCGCATGTGGTGGAGGAAGCGCTGAAAATCGTCCCGATGAAACGTATGGGCGCGGCGGAAGAGGTGGCTGGGCTGGCGAGCTATCTGATGTCTGACATCGCCGGTTATGTTACGCGCCAGGTTATTTCTATCAATGGAGGCATGCTGTGACGCATCGTGTAGTAGTAACCGGCATGGGTGGCGTCACGGCTTTTGGCGAGCAGTGGCAGGAGATAGCGACGCGTCTGCGCGCCGGTAAAAATGCGGTGCGTCGCATGCCGGAGTGGCAGGTTTACGACGGCCTTCACACGCTGTTGGGCGCGCCGATCG
>NZ_DJDN01000027.1:0-89783 GCF_002431095.1 Pantoea sp. UBA5923
TCGCGCATCACTTGCTCCAGGAAGGCTTCATCGTTGCGGTAGCGGTTGTAACGCTCCTGCAGCTCAGAGAGCATGCCGGATACCGCATCCGCCACGGCGCCTTTCAGGTGGCCATACATCTTGCCTTCGAACTCCGCTTCCAGCTCGGCAATAGTTTTGCCGGTCACGCCCGACAAGATATCCAGCAGGTTCGACACCCCGGCCTTCTCCTTGACGTCGTAACGCACCACTGGCGGCTCTTCGGAGTCGGTAACGGCGCGTTTGATCTTCTTCACCACCGACTTCGGATCTTCCAGCAGGCCGATAACGTTATTGCGGTTATCGTCCGATTTGGACATCTTACGGGTCGGCTCAAGCAGCGACATTACGCGCGCGCCAGATTTCGGGATAAACGGCTCAGGCACGCGGAAAATATCGCCGTAGATGGCGTTAAAGCGCTGTGCGATATCGCGGCTCAGCTCAAGGTGTTGTTTCTGGTCTTCGCCTACCGGCACCTGATTGGTCTGATAAAGCAGGATATCCGCCGCCATCAGCACTGGGTAATCAAACAGACCCGCGTTAATGTTCTCTTCGTAGCGAGCCGATTTGTCCTTGAACTGGGTCATGCGGCTCAGCTCGCCGAAATAGGCGTAACAGTTCAGCACCCAGCTCAGCTGAGCGTGTTCCGGTACGTGCGACTGCACGAAAATCGTGCTCTTGCTGGGATCGATGCCGCAGGCGAGATAGAGCGCCAGCGTATCCAGCGTCGCCTTGCGCAGCGCCGTCGGATCCTGGCGAACGGTGATAGCGTGCAGATCGACGATGCAGTAAATGCAGTGGAAATCGTCCTGCATCTGCACCCACTGACGCAGCGCACCCATATAGTTGCCAATGGTAAGTTCGCCGGACGGCTGTGCGCCGCTGAAAACAATGGGTTTGCTCATACTTGTGTCCTGATTAGTGCAGCCCGAGAAGGGGCAAAAGTTCATCAAAAGAGTCGAGAGTCAAGTCAGGGTTGCTGCCGGAAATCGGCTCGCCGTAGTTATAGCCATAGGTCATGGCGACGTTCGGCACCCCAGCGGCCTGAGCCGCCTGAATATCGTTGCGTGAATCGCCGACGAACAAAAGCTGATTCGGCAGCACGCCGAAGCGGCCCAGCACCAGGAAAATAGCGGCAGGGTGCGGTTTCTTTACGATCACATCATCGCCGCCGATGATCAGCGTAAAAGCTTCGGCGATGCCCAGCGACGCCAGCAGCGGCGCGACGAAAGGCGTCGGCTTATTGGTGACGATCGCCATCGGCAAGCCTTTGGCATGCAGCGCCAGCAGCGTCTCTCTTACCTGCGGAAAGAGCGTGCTGCCCGCCTCCACCGTACTGGCGTAATGTTTGTCGAACAGCGCGCGCGCGTCGCGCTGCTCATCGGGCTGCGGCGCGCGGCCCAGCGCCCAGGTCAGCGCGCGCGACATCATCACATCCGCGCCGTTGCCGATCCAGGTAGAGGCGCGCTCTACGCCCGCGGGCGGCAGCTGTAAATCCGCCAGCGCGTGGTCGATAGCCTGCGCCAGCCCTGGCGCGCTGTGCACCAGCGTACCGTCAAGATCGAACGCCAGCGCGCGGATATCAGTGAAATGAGCCATTAACCTTCTCCAGTTCGTGCCGCATTTCATCAATCACTTTCTTGTAGTCGGGATGGCCGAAAATCGCCGAACCGGCAACGAACATATCCGCCCCTGCCGCGGCGATCTGCGCGATGTTGTCAATTTTTACGCCGCCGTCCACTTCCAGGCGAATATTGTAGCCGCCGTGATCGATGCGCCTGCGCGCTTCACGCAGCTTATCCAGCGTACCGGGAATAAAGGACTGGCCGCCGAAGCCAGGATTGACTGACATAATCAGGATCACGTCGAGCTTATCCATCACGTAATCGAGATAGCTCAGCGGCGTCGCGGGGTTAAATACCATGCCCGCTTTGCAGCCGTGTTCTTTAATCAGCTGCAGCGTGCGGTCAACGTGCTCGCTCGCTTCGGGATGAAAAGTGATATAGCTGGCGCCTGCTTTGGCGAACTCCGGGATCAGCGCATCGACCGGCTTAACCATCAGATGCACGTCTATCGGCGCGGTAATGCCGTAGTCGCGCAGCGCTTTCAGCACCATCGGCCCCATCGTCAGATTGGGAACATAGTGGTTGTCCATCACGTCGAAATGCACCACGTCGCCGCCAGCGGCTAACGCTTTTGCGGTATCTTCACCAAGGCGGGCAAAATCCGCCGAGAGGATTGAAGGGGCCAGCAAATATTGTTTCATCCGATTCTCCCAATGTTGTGCGCCAGCCTTGCGGCTGACGTAATGCCTGGTCGCGGACGAAACAGACTAGCAGTAAAGTGCCAGCAGTTCGTCGACCTGTGTGCGACCCGTTATGCTCCGACTGATAGAACGCCGAGCTTTAACCACATGTAAGACTGCATCCTGATACCAGAGACGCGTCAGCGCGGTATCGTGATTAGAGATCAGAACCGGTATGCGGCTCTCCAGCGCCAGCCGCGACGCCAGCTCCGCAAGATGCTGCTGCTCCCGCAGGCTAAAGCTGTTGGTGTGGTAGGCCGTAAAATTGGCCGTTGCCGACAGCGGCGCATAGGGCGGATCGCAATAGACCACCGAACCCGCCTGCGCGTTAGTCAGGGTAACATCGTACGATTCGCAGACAAAGGTCGCCTTTTGCGCCCGCTCAGCAAACCATAGCAGTTCAGCCTCAGGAAAATAGGGCTTGCGGTAGCGGCCGAAGGGCACGTTGAACTCGCCGCGCAGATTATAGCGACATAAGCCGTTGTAACCGTGGCGATTAAGATAAAGAAACAGCAGCGCGCGCTCATAGGCGTCGCGGCTGGCGTTAAAGGCGGTGCGGCGCAGGTAATAGCACTCCGACGTATTGCCTTCCGGCGAGAAGAGCCGACGCGCATCCTCGATAAACGCCGCGCTGCGGTCTTTAACGATGTTATAGAGGTTAATCAGGTCGCTGTTGATATCCGCCAAATGGTAGCGCTCATAGTCGGTGTTGAGAAACACCGAACCCGCGCCGACAAATGGCTCAATCAGGCAGTCGCCTTGCGGCAGATGGCGACGGATATCCTCCATCAGAGGGTATTTGCCTCCTGCCCATTTCAGGAAAGCGCGATTTTTCTTCATGCTGTCGTGGTTATACATCTTATTGTGGAGCTGTGGCGGACCGACAGCAGAACGGCGCTTATCAACGGGGCCGGATTAACCGGCCCCACATGGTTTACTGGCTGGCTTCTTTTTTAACCTGGCTCACGGGCTTCACCCAGGGATTTTGCGCGCGTACTTCAGCGGGCAGCGAGGCGACGGCGCGTCGGGCGTCCGCCGAGGTCGCGTAAGATCCGCTCACCAGCACGTACCACGGCTGGCCGTTGCGGGTGGTTTTGTAGACGTGATAGCCGCTGAGATTTTGTTTCTTCGCCCAGGCGTTCAGGCTTTCTGCGCGCGAGGCACCGCTCAGCTGTAGCGTATAGTTGCCGCCCGGCACCGACTTGCCTGCTGCGCTGCTGCTGGCTGTTGCGCTGCTGCTGGATGCCGCGCCGTTGCCGCTTGTCGTGCCGCTAAGGGCAGGACGCGCTGGCGTGGTATGGGTGCGGCTTTCGCTAACCGCTGGGCGGCTGGCAGCGGCGGATTTATGCGCCGGTTCGCGTGAGACATGCGGCTGCGCTGCAGGGCGCGGCGTGGTCGGACGCGTCGCCGCAGGCGCGCTAATGCTGTTGCCAGCGCTACCGCTGACGGTCGCCGGTGCAGTCGGCAGCGAGCTGCCGCCCTGTACGGCGTTATCAACCTGCTGCTGCTGGTTGCTCAGCGCGCTGTTGAGATCGCCAGGCAAGGTGACGCGCTGCTGACTGGCGGGCGCCTCCACTGGCGCTGCCTGAGTCGGTGTAGAGGAGACCGGCGGCATAGAGATGTCGCGCGGCGCGCTGCTACTGGCTGGCGCGCTGCCATCGGTTGGCGCGTTGCCTGTGGCTGCGCCTTCCGTCGGCGCCGTCTGGCCGCCGCTCATGGTGGTCGAGCCGGAAAGATCGATACTCTTTTCGCCGCCGTTGCTGCCGGAGGACGCCGGTGCGTTATTCGCGCCGTTGCCTGCCGCCGGTTTGCTCTCATCGGGGCCTTTCAGCGCCGATCCAATGCCAAGCACCAGCAGCAGCAACACCAGAATGCCGATGCCCATCATCATATGCTGGCGCGAAACCGGCACTTTAGGTGCAGAAGCCGTCTTACGCGGGCGCGAGGGACGGCGGTCGCTGGCGTCAGGTTTTAACTCGTCTTCCGGTTTAAACTCATCCATTTTGCCTCCTCCGTAAAGCGGCATTCGGCCATACGCACCCCGCGCGCCGCGTCACCACTTAACTGCTTATATTCAGGGTTTCTGACAGTCGTTAATCGCAGCCAGCACCATATCATGCGCCACGCCGCCGCGCACTTCGGAGCGGCCTAACGCCAGCGGCAGCACCAGCCGCAGCTCGCCGCCCAGCACCTTTTTGTCGCGCAGCATATGCGGCAGATAATCTTCCGCCTTCATGCTCTCCGGGCCGTGTACCGGCAGGCCCGCGCGCTGCAACAGCGTGATGATGCGCTGCGTGTCGGCCTCACTGAACTGACCCAGACGCTGCGCCGTACGCGCCGCCATGACCATGCCCGCCGCGACGGCTTCGCCGTGTAGCCAGTTGCCGTAGCCCATGTGCGCCTCGATGGCGTGGCCGAAGGTGTGCCCCAGATTCAGCAGCGCGCGCTGGCCATGTTCATGCTCATCCGCCGCGACGACCTCTGCCTTAAGCTCGCAGCAGCGGCGAATGCACCAGGCTGTCGCCTGTTCATCGAGCGCCAGCAGCGCATCGAGATTTTGCTCCAGCCAGCTAAAGAAATCGCCGTCCAGAATAATGCCGTACTTGATCACTTCCGCCAGGCCTGAAGCCAGCTCGCGCGGCGGCAGCGTACGCAGGCAGTCAGTATCGATCACTACCGATGCGGGCTGGTAGAAGGCGCCGATCATGTTTTTGCCTAACGGGTGGTTAACGGCCGTTTTGCCGCCGACCGATGAATCGACCTGCGACAGCAGCGTGGTGGGCACCTGAATAAAGCGCACGCCGCGCTGATAGCTGGCGGCCGCAAAGCCGGTAAGATCGCCGATCACGCCGCCCCCCAGCGCAATAAGCGTGGTGTCGCGGCCGTGCGGCTTTTGTAGTAACGCGGTAAAGACCTCATCCATCACAGCCAGCGTTTTGTACTGCTCGCCGTCGGGTAGAATCACCTGATCCACTTTGACGCCCGCAGCCGTCAGCAGCACCGAGAGCTTTTCAAGATAGAGCGGCTCCAGCGTCTGGTTGGTGACCAGCATCGCGTTATCACCCGCTTTCAGCGGCCAAAAAGAAGCCGGATCCTTGAACAGTCCGGCGGCAATGGTGATGGGATAGCTACGCTCTCCCAGTGAGACGGTGATCTTCTCCATGATGCTCGATACCTGTTACTGAGCCTTTCGGCATTAGATCAGTTTTTTTCCAACATGTGGATAATCTGGTTGGCCACCACTTTCGCACTTTGATCGTCAGTACGAATGGTGACATCCGCGATCTCTTCATAGAGCGGGTTGCGCTCGCCCGCCAGCGCTTCAAGCACTTCACGCGGCGGCGAATCAACCTGCAGCAGCGGGCGCTTTTTATCGCGCTGCGTGCGTGCCAGCTGTTTCTCAATGGTGGTTTCAAGATACACCACGACACCGCGGGCGGAGAGACGATTGCGTGTTTCCCGAGATTTGACGGAACCGCCGCCGGTCGCCAGGACAATGCCCTGCTTCTCGGTCAGCTCGTTAATGATTTTTTCTTCGCGGTCACGAAATCCAGCTTCGCCCTCGACGTCAAATACCCAGCCCACATCCGCTCCGGTACGTCGCTCAATTTCCTGATCGGAATCGAAAAATTCCATATTGAGTTGCTGAGCTAACTGACGACCAATAGTGCTTTTGCCGGCACCCATCGGCCCAACCAGAAAGATATTGCGTTTCTCTGCCATTTTGTCGGTATTACTAAGAATTCGTTGATGATACCCCGCGTTCAGCGATATCGCTGGCGGGACAGGAACTGAGACCTCATGAGCGTTAGCAAGAGTCAGACGAAAAATTATCTCAACACTCAAGGGCGTTTGGCAACCGAATAAATCGCGCCCGGCATTCCCCTTGCGGGACCGGTGTGCGATATGCGAAACGATGCGCATTAGCGCTGCGCTTTTTACGCGCCGCCTTCAGGAGAGATATCTGACCCTGACGGATACGCGCCGTCGGGACGGTTACAGCGTTCTAAAAATCGCTAAACCTTGTATGCTAATTCCAGTCCTGCGTCAACGCAGTTGGCACTACGGAGCGCATTTTCCGGTTTATCCGGCCGTAAGCGCTGCTTCCCTGACCAATCGAGGCGTAATGAAGATTACCAGCTCGCGTTTTTTATTTTCCGCGGTCTGATGACGAAACAGCGCCCCCAGCAGCGGGATATTGCCCAGCACCGGCACGCGATTTTCGCCATGGCTTCGCTGCTGCTGAAAAATACCGCCCAGCGCCAGGGTTTCACCATCTTTCAGCGTGACCTGCGTTTCGATCTCCTGCTTATCAATGGAGAGTATGCTGCTGTCGCCGTTCTGAATCGCTCGGCCCGGCACGTTCTGGCTGATGCGGACTTTCAGGTGGATGCGCCCGTTGCCCAGCACGTCAGGCGTCACTTCCATACCCAGCACCGCCTCTTTAAATTCAATAGTAGTCGCGCCGCTGTTGCCCGCCGAAACTTCATAGGGAATTTCGCTGCCCTGCTTGATCGTCGCCTTCTGCTGGTGCGAGGTGAACAGACGCGGGCTGGCGATAATTTCGACCTGATTTTCCTGCTCCAGCGCGCTTAGCTCCAGATCGAGCAGCCGACCGCCGACCCGCGCCAGCGTGACGCCCGCCGTTATTCCCGGCGAGCCAGCCGCCAGCGGAATCGCCAGTCGTGGATTACGCAACGCGTCGGTCACCGCGTCCGCGCTGGCAGGGAGATTCCAGTTAACGCCGAGTTCGCGCAGCGTCTCCTCGCTGATGGTGACGATATGCGCCGCCAGCTCAACCTGCTCAAGCGGCACATCAAGCGCCTGCAGCCAGCGTTCGGCATCCCTGAGCGCCGAGGGCGTATCGCGCAGCAGCAAGGCATTAGCGCGCGCATCCAGCGTCACGCTGCCGCGCGGCGTCAGCAGCGTCTGCCGCTCCCCCTGCAGGCTGCGATAGACCTCTGCCGCGTTAGCGTAGTGCAGCGTCACGGCGCGCAGTTCTAGCGGCGGCGGCGTGCTGGCCGCCAGCTCTTGCTCTTGCTGCTGTTGCCAGCTGTCGGGATAGACCAGCAGCACGTTCTCCTCTTCCACTACCGTGAGCGCCGCCAGCCGCGTCACCAGCGAGAGCGCCTGCTTCCAGGGCACGTCATCAAGCCGCAGCGAGAGCTTTCCCTCCACGCCAGGAGCGATTAACAGATTAAGGTGCTGATAATCCGCCAGCGCCTGCAGAATCCGGGCTACCGGCGCGTCATCGAAATTAAGGCTGAGCCGCTGGCCGTTATCGTCGTCATTCGCCAGCGTCGGCGTCAGCCAGAGGCTCGCCAGCAGAAAAAGTGTCATCCTGAGCATAAGCGCTTCCTTTCAGGGAGAGAGTAATCATCTGCGGCGAGCAGCCGCTGCCTGTCGTTAGCGTCAGGCTGCGAGGCGCGATGGCGCTCAGCCGCCAGCCCGACAGTGGAAGGGGGGCCGCCGGGGCGATCTTAACGGTGGTGCCCTGGGGAGAAACCAGCCAGGCACGCAGGGCAGGCGCTCGTCCCAGCACGCCCTGCAGCCGCCAGCCGGTCAGGGCGGTCGGCGCGACGCACAGGCTGCTCGCCAGCGGCTGAAACGGATCGCGCGGCGCGGCATACAGACTGGCTGTGCTCAGCCAGAGGAGCAGGCATTTAGCGCGCATCGTCGCTCTCCAGCCAGAGCCTCGCCCGTACTTTTCCCTGGTGCGCCTCAAGCAAGAAGCGCGCGGGGAAAGGAACCGTCGTGCGCGCCAGATCGCCGAACAGCGGCTGAAACTGCTCCCACGCCATCAGCAGCGTTAAGCTGCGCGGCTCTGACTCAGGCTGCCACGCCTCCAGCTGGCTGCCGCGCGCCGCCAGCAGCGCTTCAAGCGGCGCGGCGTGAAGTGCGGCAGAGTGGTCTGCAATATCCGCCAACTGCGCTCGCAGCAGCGCCTCCGCAGGCAGCGCGTTAAGCTGCGCCAGCTGCTGCTGGTATGACTGTTCAAGCCTGGCGATGTCAACGCGCAGCTCCTGCTGCGCCAGCCGCTGCGGCCGCACAAGCAGCAGCCACAACGCCAGCGTCGCCAGGGCAAAGCACGCCGTCGCCATAGCGATCTGCGCGCGCAGCGGCAGGCGCAGCCAGGGCTCCAGTACCCTATTCATCGCCGGACTCCTCCAGCCGGGCGCGCAGCGCAAAGCGATAGTAACCGTCCGGCTGACGCGCTATATCGCCCTGCTTTACCGCCGCAAACAGCGTCTGTTCGCCGAGCCGTCGACGCAGCTCGCCTATCGCCCCCATATCCAGCGAGCGCCCTTCTACGCTCAGCCGCGCCGGCTCTTTTTCCACGCGCTCCAGCCAGATCTGATCGGGCAGCAGCGCGGGCAGCGCTTGCCAGAACTGATGCCATCGCATCAGCTCATCAGCGTGGCGCTGCGCATGCCGCCACTGCGCCTGCTGCGTAGCCAGCTGCTGCTGCAGATCGCGACGCTGGCTGAGTTGCCCGGCGATGGTCGTCAGCGCGTCGTGCGCGTCGCTCTGCGTGCTCCTTAGCTGCTGGCTGGTGCGGTCGAGATACCACAGCTGTAGGGCTATGCCCAGCATCAGTGCCAGCAACAGCGTCGCGGCAACGCCCAGGGCGGCGCGGCGCTGACGTCGCAGACGCGCATGCCGCCACGGCAGTAAATTCACCGCGATCATCAGCAGTCCTCCGGGCGCAGCGCCAGACCAGCGGCGATACAGAACGCCGCTTCCTGCTGCGGCAGCGGCGGCTGCTGATAAGTAAACAGCCTGAACGGCGAGAAAGGAAAAAATGCGGCGGGCAGAACGACATCGGAGGGCGCGCAGCCGTATAGCGTGCTGGCCTGAGGAAAAGAGCGCTGCGCGATTTCTTCTGCGGTTGTTTCCAGGCTGGCGCTGCCGACGACGCTCTCGCTGGCGCGGCTATACCAGAGCCACTGCGCGTCGTGACAGAGCAGCAGCGCGGTATCGTCGGCCAGCCCAGCGGCCTGCGCCGTCAGGGCCAGAGCATGCGTCGTCAGTTCAAAAACCCTGGGGCGAAGCGCGCTCTGCTGCAGCGGCGCCAGCCACTGCGCGATCACCGCCTGCCGCGCGGCCGTTACGTAAAGCTGGCGATCCACGTCGCTGGCGCGATAATCCAGCGCCAGCGCTTCCGGCTCGACAGGAAAGAGACGCTGCGCCGCCGACGTCACGTAACGTTCCAGCGCAGGCTCCTGCAGACGCTGCGTCGGCAGAGCCAGCGACCGTTGCAGTACCAGCTGCGTCGGTAATCCGACGCGTAGCGAATAGCGCTGCGGCAGCTGCTGTTGCAGCATGCGCAGCGCCGCCTGCAATTCAGGCGAAGATTGCAGCACGCCGTTTCTTAACGTATCTTGCGGCAGCCCTTGCTGCCACCAGCGGCACAGTTGCCAGCCGCCGCGTCGGCGCTGTATAGCGAGAGCGCAGAGCTGCGTATTCTGAATATCCAGTCCGACTTGCCATGTCTGAAAAGCCATGCGCGCGATCTCCTTATCTACAGGGGTAAAAGGACATATCAAAGCGTCTGGCTTGCCTTTATACTACCGCGCGGTTGTTTATAAACTGCCCAAACGACAACAGATGGGAAACTCCAGGTGAAGTTCGTAAAGTATTTATTAATCCTTGCAGTGTGTTGCATCTTGCTGGGAGCTGGCTCGATTTATGGTCTGTACAAATATATAGAGCCGCAGTTACCCGACGTTAACACGCTGAAAGATGTGCGCCTGCAGACGCCCATGCAGGTGTACAGCGCGGATGGCGAACTGATCGCCCAGTACGGCGAAAAACGCCGTATTCCGCTGACGCTGCAGCAGATGCCGCCAGAGCTGATCAAAGCGTTTATCGCGACAGAAGACAGCCGTTTCTATGAACATCACGGCGTAGATCCGGTCGGCATTTTCCGGGCGGCCAGCATCGCGCTGGTGTCCGGCCATGCGTCGCAGGGCGCGAGTACCATTACGCAGCAGCTGGCGCGTAACTTCTTCCTCAGCCCTGAACGCACGCTGATGCGTAAAATCAAGGAAGCGTTTCTCGCCATTCGCATTGAGCAGCTGCTGAATAAAGATGAGATCCTTGAGCTCTATCTGAACAAGATTTATCTCGGATACCGCGCCTATGGCGTCGGCGCTGCAGCGCAGGTCTATTTCGGCAAGCCGGTGGATCAGCTCTCGCTGAGCGAAATGGCGATGATCGCGGGCCTGCCGAAGGCGCCTTCGACCTTTAACCCGCTCTACTCCCACAGCCGCGCGCTGGCGCGTCGCAACGTGGTGCTCTCGCGTATGCTGGATCAGCGCTATATCACCCAGCAGCAGTACGATGAAGCGCGCAATACGCCGCTGGAAGCGAGCTATCACGGACCGGAAATCGCCTTTTCTTCGCCCTACCTGAGCGAAATGGTGCGTCAGGAGATGGTGAAACGCTACGGCGACGGCGCTTACAACGACGGCTATAAGGTCTATACCACCGTGACCCGTCGCCTGCAGCAGGCGGCGCAGGAGGCGGTGCGCAATAACGTGCTGGCCTATGATATGCGCCACGGCTACCGTGGGCCGACCAGCGTATTGTGGAAAGTAGGCGAACCCGCCTGGAGCCAGGAGCAGATCCTGAAAGCGCTGAAGCCGCTGCCGGTTTACGGCCCGCTGTTGCCTGCCGTAGTAACCCAGGCCAGCAGTGACGAAGCGACCGCGATGCTGAAAGATGGCACCAGCGTCTCGCTGGGCCTCGCTGGCGTGCGCTGGGCGCGTGCGTTTAAGTCCGATACCGTACAAGGTCCAACGCCGCGAAGCGTGACCCAGGTCGTACAGACGGGCCAGCAGATTTGGGTGCGTAAAGTGGATAACGACTGGTGGCTGGCGCAGGTGCCGGACGTCAACTCGGCGCTGGTGTCGCTCGATCCGCAAACCGGTGCGGTACGCGCGCTGGTCGGCGGATTCGACTTTAATCAGAGCATGTTTAACCGCGCTACCCAGGCGCTGCGTCAGGTCGGCTCCAACATCAAGCCGTTCCTCTATACCGCAGCGATGGATCGCGGCCTGACGCTCGCTTCCATTCTGAACGACGTACCGATTTCGCGCTGGGATGCCGGCGCGGGCGCCGACTGGCGACCCAAAAACTCGCCGCCTACCTATGATGGCCCGATTCGTCTGCGTCAGGGGTTAGGTCAGTCGAAAAACGTTGTGATGGTACGCGCTATGCGCGCGATGGGCGTCGATTACGCGGCAGAATATCTGCAGCGCTTCGGTTTCCCGGCGCAGAATATCGTTCATACCGAATCGCTGGCGCTGGGCGCGGCTTCCTTTACGCCGATGCAGGTGGCTCGCGGCTACTCGGTGATGGCGAACGGTGGTTTCCTGGTCGACCCTTACTTCATCAATAAGATTGAGAACGAGCAAGGCGAAACGGTTTTCGAAGCGAAACCGCGCATCGCCTGCCCGCAGTGCAATTTACCGGTGATTTACGGCGAAACGCGCAAGGCGCTGGCGCTTAACGAGGAGAGCGTCGAAAACGTCGCGACGTCCGATCAAAACCAGAATCAGACTGCGCCGCAGCCCGCGCTGGAGCAGGTTCCCGCTCAGCCGCAACCGGGCGAGCAGCAGTATGCGCCGCATGTGATCAACACGCCGCTGTCGTTCCTGATCAAAAGCGCGCTTAACTCCAATATCTTTGGCGAACCGGGCTGGATGGGCACCGGCTGGCGCGCGTCGCGCGACCTGAAACGCAACGATATTGGCGGCAAAACCGGTACCACTAATAGCTCGAAGGATGCCTGGTTCTCTGGTTACGGCCCTGGCGTAGTGACTTCGGTATGGATCGGCTTTGACGACGCGCGCCGCGACTTAGGCCGCAGCACGCTCTCAGGCGCGATTCCAAACCAGATTTCCGGTTACGAAGGCGGCGCGAAAAGCGCGCAGCCTGCCTGGGATGACTATATGAAGAGCGCGCTGGACGGCGTGCCGGAGCAGCCTCTGACGCCGCCGGACGGCATCGTTACGGTCACTATCGACCGCAGCACCGGCAAGCTGGCCAACGGCGGCGGCAATACGCGTCAGGAATATTTCATCAACGGCACCCAGCCGACGGAATATTCGGTGCATGACGTCGGCACCACCATTATGGATAACGGTGAGAGCCACGAACTGTTCTAAATACTGATAAACCCAGCAAAAAGGCCGACAGCGATGTCGGCCTTTTTTTACTAGCAATGTGCTAGTGCGGGTGAACGTTATGAGCTGTCTGTAATGCTAAAAGCCGGCCGTCTTATTCAGTCGCTACCATAATCGTTAGTAGCGCAGCCGTTCCTGCTGCACCAGCCATTCGCGCACCAGGAACAGCGCGCTGACGTTGCGCGCCTCGCGGAAATCTGGCTCCTGCAGCAGCGCCAGCAGGTTATCCAGCGGCCAGCGATGTTCAATCAGCGGCTCAGGCTCATCGCCCTCCAGCCGTTCAGGATAGAGCCCTTCCGCCACAACGATATTCATCTTGCTGGAGAAGTAAGAGGGCGCCATCGTCAGCTTGCTGAGAAACTCCAGCTTCTCTGCGCCGAAGCCCACTTCCTCTTTCAGCTCGCGGTTGGCCGCCTCAAACACCGTTTCGCCCGGATCGATCAATCCCTTGGGAAAACCCAGCTCATAGGTTTCCAGCCCAACCGCGTACTCCTGAATCAGTACGACCTGATTATCGATAATCGGAACAATCATTACCGCCTCGCGCTCGGACGGCTTCATTCGCTCATACACGCGTCGCGCGCCGTTGCTAAAAGCGAGATCGACCGACTCAACGGTGAAGAGCCGCGAACGCGCCACGGTTTCCACATTGAGAATGTCGGGTTTTTTTAACGGATTCTTCATATCAGCCTCAGACTTTCAACGCCGTGCGATGCCGGGAAAAAATTAGCTTACCTGACCACAGGCGATTGTGCGACAGCGAGTTTAGCCACTCAGCCCAACGCTACGCCGTATCAGAGGCTTACGGGCGTTGTTGCGCCAGTTAACGCTTTTGCAATAAGTCAACGTCAGAGGGTAAAATTCAGAAAAGACCGATATTTAATTCAGATTCTGACGGTTAACATTCGGACAAGGCATGCTGCATTAACTTCTAATTTAATGATTTTGCGCGTTATTTCCTCTGGCATTTAGCTTGTCAGAATAGTTTATTCCCGCCAAAATTGTCTTAAATAACAGTTCTATCTGGGAGCATTAGTCCAAAGTGAAGGCAGGATTTTGGCTGAATTGAGCAACACATGAGCACAATCCTTATTGTCCTGGTAATAGTGCTGGTCTGCTCAGGTTTGGCAGGTATCGGCTTTTGGTACGCTATGCGGCATCGTCCGCCGTTGGCGAAACCACTGCCATTTATCAGTCCGCCCTGCCGCAAACTCACCGACGATGAACGTCGTGCGGTCGAAAAATACGTCGCCTCGCTTGCGAAGCAGTCGCGCCCCGCCGTACCCGGTGAAAAACATCCTCTCTTCGACAACCTGACGCTCACCGCCCAGAGCAACAATGTCTACCCTGTTACGCGCGCCATCACTCGCTATGGCCTCTCAACCGACGACCCGCACAAGTGGCGCTACTATCTTGATGAAGTGGAAGTGCATCTGCCGCCGCACTGGGAACAATATATTACCGATGAGAACTACGTTGAGCTGATCCGCACCCAGACCATCCCGCTGGTCATCTCGCTTAACGGGCACTCGCTGGTGAATTACGGCAGCGACCAGCCTTCGCTGCCGGCGCTGGTGCGTCCGGGCTCTACCAACGCCTCTATACGCAAAGAAGAGAGCGAAAACGTCGAGCTGCTGCAGGTGCGCAAAGAGACGCTGGAAGAGTATCAGCTGACGCGCCCGGACGGCACGCGCGAAGCGGTGACCATTACCTTCGCCTTTTTACTCTTTTTTATCAGCCTGCTGGTGCCTGCGGCTCTGATGGGCTGGCTGGTGCTGCTGGGATGCGCCATGATCGGTGCCAGCGTCTGGTCGCTGTTCCACATTCCCGCCCAAAAGCGCATGCGCGATATTCACTGCCTGCGCGGCGCGCCCAAGCGCTGGGGGCTGTTCGGCGAGTCGAATCAGGAGCAGAGCAATATCACGCTGGGCATTATCGATCTCGCCTATCCGCCGCACTGGCTGCCCTATGTCGCGCACGATCTGGGCCAGACCACCGATGTCGAAATTTATCTGAATCGCCATGTGGTGCGTCAGGGGCGCTTTTTATCGCTTCAGGATGAAGTGCGTAACTTCCCTATCCAGCGCTGGCGTAAAAACGTGGTGCTGGCCTGCGGTTCGCTGCTGGTAATGGCGATGCTGATCAGCTGGATCCCGCTCAGTATGCCAATCAAACTCAGCCTGGCCTGGATAAAGGGCACTGAGAGTCTGGAAGTAAACAACGTTGATAAGCTGGCGGCGCAGTCGCTGCACGTTGGCGATATTTTAAAAGTTAACGGCACCGGCATGTGTTCCGTCCCCGATAACTATCAGAGCAACCGCAGTTACGCTTATATGCCGTTTGACTGTTCGGCAGTCTACTGGAACAACGCCTCGCCGCTGCCGCAACCCCAGTCCGACATCATCGATAAAGCCTCGGCGCTGCTGGACGCCACCACGCGGCAGCTTCATCCGGAAACCAATACCGATCCCAAACTTAACCCGCAGCTCGCGTCGGCGATTCAAAAGTCGGGCATGATCCTGCTGGACGATTTTGCCGACCTGGTGCTGAAAACGCAGGATCTCTGTAGCCAGCAGCAGGATTGCGTGCGGCTGAAGAACGCGCTGGTGAACCTCGGCAACGCCAAAGACTGGGATACGCTGGTGCGTCGCGCCGACTCCGGGCAGCTGAACGGCATGAACGTGCTGCTGCGCCCGGTGAGCGCCGAAGCGCTGGAAAACCTGGTTAATACCGCCACCTCCAGCTTCTTTTTCCGCGAGACGCGCCGCGCGGCCGAAAACCTCAACAGCCCGCCGCCGGGCGGATTCCTGATCGTCAGCGACGAGGGCCGCCAGCTGGTGAATCAGCCGCAGCCTACGGTGTCGCTGTTCGATCTGGACGCGCCGTCGCAGTGGCGCGAGCTGCAGCGTCTTTCCGGCATGCTGCTGCATACTTCGTTCAGCGCCAGCGGCATTATTACCAGCCTGTCGGTAGACGCCAACGGCACGCGTCATATCGCGCTGCACAACGAACCGGATGCGATGGCGATGTGGCGCTATCTCGGCACGACGCTGCTGCTGGTGGTATTGCTGGCCTGCGCGCTGATTAACGCGCTGCTCTCTCTACGCCGCATCCACCGCAACCGCCAGCGCATGGCGAATATCCAGCAATATTACGACAAGTGCTTTAATCACAATCTCACAACCATGCAGAGCGTGCGCTCAATGTTCTGATGCCCGCGGCGCGGCTGCTGTCCCGCGCGCCGCCCTGCCCTCTCCTGCCCCATTCTGTGCTACCCTGTCGCCCTCTTTTGACCGGAGAACCTGCCTGATGACGCTGAACTGGGCGCAAATCGATACCGTACTGCTCGATATGGACGGCACGCTGCTGGACCTGGCGTTTGACCGTCATTTTTGGCTGGAGCATGTGCCGCTAACGCTGAGCGAAACGCGCGGCATTACACTTGCGGAAGCGGAGGCGCTGATCGCCGGAAAATACCAGGCGGTGGCGCATACGCTAAACTGGTATTGTCTGGACTACTGGGCAGCAGAGCTGGCGCTGGATATTCGCGCCATGACGTTTGCCAAACGTAGCCTGGCGACGATGCGGGAAGATACCGTACCGTTTTTGCAGGCGCTACGTCGGGCAGGAAAACGCACCATCCTGCTGACCAACGCCCATCCGTACAATCTGGATATCAAACTGGCGCAGACCGGCCTTGCGCCGCACCTTGATTTATTACTTTCCACCCATACCTTTGGGTATCCGAAAGAGGACCCGCGCTTGTGGCAGGCGGTGGAGCAGCATACCGGATTTGATCGTCCGCGAACGCTGTTTATTGATGACAACGAGACCATTCTCGACGCGGCGAAAAGCTGGGGCATCGGCTGGTGTTTAGGCGTCAGCAACCCCGACTCCGGGCGTCCCGATCAGGTCTTCCAGCGTCACGCGGCGGTCCGCGATTATCGCACCCTGTGCAGCGCGCTGGCGTAAACGGGAGCAGCAATGAAAGAGAAAAACAGCGAAGGCGTGCGCCTCGACAAATGGCTCTGGGCGGCGCGCTTCTACAAAACGCGCTCGCTGGCGCGCGATATGATCGAAGGCGGCAAAGTTCACTATAACGGTCAGCGCAGCA
Source organism: Pantoea sp. UBA5923 (assembly GCF_002431095.1). Classification (NCBI taxonomy): domain Bacteria; kingdom Pseudomonadati; phylum Pseudomonadota; class Gammaproteobacteria; order Enterobacterales; family Erwiniaceae; genus Pantoea; species Pantoea sp. UBA5923. The sequence continues at coordinate 16,628 of NZ_DJDN01000027.1, forward strand.
AGCCGAGCAAGCTGGTCGAGCTGGAAGCGGAGCTGACGCTGCGCCAGGGCAACGACGAGCGCACCGTGATCGTTACCGCGCTGAGCGATAAGCGCGGCCCGGCGGAAGTGGCGCAGCAGCTCTACAGCGAAACCGCAGCCAGCATTGAAAAACGGGAAAAGGTGGCGCTGGCGCGCAAGATGAACGCGCTCACCATGCCGCATCCCGATCGCCGCCCCGATAAAAAAGAGCGCCGCGATTTGATGAAATTTAAATTAACGGGCGACGACCAGGCTTAGCCCCAACGAGAGAAAATTTATGTCTGTACAAGATCAACTGCATCGTTACCTGTTTGAGAATGTGGCCGTACGCGGCGAGCTGGTGAATGTCAGCCACACCTGGCAGGAAATCATCAAAAACCATGACTATCCGGCCCCGGTGCAGACGCTGCTGGGCGAACTGCTGGTGGCGACCAGCCTGCTGACCGCCACGCTGAAATTTGACGGCGACATTACGGTGCAGCTGCAGGGCGATGGTCCGCTGTCGCTGGCGGTCATCAACGGCAATAACCGCCAGGAACTGCGCGGCGTTGCGCGCGTGAAGGGCGATATCCCGGCGGACAGCACCCTGAAAAGCATGGTCGGTACCGGCTATCTGGCAATCACCATTTCGCCTGAGAAAGGCGAGCGTTATCAGGGCGTCGTCGGCCTCGAAGGGGATACGCTGGCGGCCTGTCTGGAAGACTATTTCATGCGTTCTGAACAGCTGCCAACCCGCCTGTTTATTCGCACCAATGAAAAAGGGGCGGCAGGCATTCTGCTGCAGGTTCTGCCAGCGCAGGATACCCAGACCGAAGACTTCAACCACCTGGCGACGCTGACCGAAACCGTGAAGAGCGAAGAGCTGATCGATCTGCCGGCGACCGACGTCCTGTGGCGTCTCTATCATCAGGAAGAAGCGACCGTCTTCGATCCGCAGCCGGTGAGCTTTAAGTGCACCTGTTCGCGCGAACGCTGCGGCGAAGTGCTGAAAACCCTGCCTCAGCATGAAGTTGATGAGATTATCGAAGAGGATGGTCAGGTCGATATGCACTGCGACTACTGCGGCACGCACTACGTCTACGACGCGGTCGATATCGCGGCGATCCGCAAAGGCGGCGCGGAAGGCGAAAACAGCGACAGCATCCACTGATTTATCCCTGGGCGGCTTTGCCGCCCTTTTTCCTCCCCGCTATATCCCCTTAATTTACAAAGTAAAATAAGCTTTTCACGCTAACTTTAGTTTCAAAAGCGGTTGTTTTTGCTGCTTAACGCGCCCTGGTTCGCATTTCTGATGGACAACGCTTTTCCCACAGGCTCAGAAGAGTACACTGCGCGCGATCGTGCATCCGCCCAGCAACACGCGGAGAGGATGGCGCGACACCAATAATTATTCGCCTGTGCAGTACCAAAACGATTTAAGGAGCAGTCACATGCGCGTTACCGGCCTGACCTCGCAAGATCTTGCCGCTTTGGGCATCGAGGGCACCACCGAAGTGGTCCACAACCCCGATTTCGATACGCTGTTTACCGAAGAACTCCGTCCCGAGCTGGAAGGTTATGCGCGCGGCACTCTGACGCAAAGCGGCGCAGTGGCGGTCGATACCGGCATTTTTACCGGCCGCTCGCCAAAGGATAAATATATCGTCCGCGACGACACCACCCGCGACACGCTGTGGTGGAACGATCAAGGAACAGGCAAAAACGACAACCAGCCGCTGTCGCAGGAAACCTGGCAGCAGCTGAAAGCCTGCGTAACCGAACAGCTCTCTGGTAAACGTCTGTTCGTTATCGACGCCTTCTGCGGCGCCAACCCCGATTCGCGCCTCAGCGTGCGCTTCGTGACCGAAGTGGCCTGGCAGGCGCACTTCGTCAAAAACATGTTTATTCAGCCGAGCGAAAGCGAGCTGGCAGACTTTAAACCCGATTTTGTGGTGCTGAACGGGGCGAAGTGCACTAACCCCAACTGGCAGGCGCAGGGACTGCACTCAGAAAACTTCGTGGCGTTCAACCTTACCGAAGGGATGCAGCTGATCGGCGGCACCTGGTACGGCGGCGAGATGAAGAAAGGGCTGTTTGCGGTGATGAACTACCTGCTGCCGCTGCGCGGCATCGCCTCTATGCACTGCTCGGCTAACGTCGGCAAAGCGGGCGACGTGGCGGTGTTCTTCGGCCTCTCCGGCACCGGCAAGACCACCCTTTCCACCGATCCGGAACGTCAGCTGATTGGCGACGACGAGCATGGCTGGGATGACGACGGCGTGTTCAACTTCGAAGGCGGCTGCTACGCCAAGACCATTAAGCTCTCTGAGCAGGCCGAGCCGGAAATCTACCGCGCCATCCGTCGCAATGCGCTGCTGGAGAACGTCGTGGTGCGCGAAGACGGCAGCGTCGATTATGACGACGACAGCAAAACGGAAAATACCCGCGTCTCCTATCCTATCGACCATATCGACAATATCGTGCGTCCGGTCTCGAAAGCGGGCCACGCGAAGAAAGTGATCTTCCTGACCGCCGACGCCTTCGGCGTATTGCCGCCGGTGTCGCGCCTGACCCCTGAGCAGACGCAGTACCACTTCCTGTCTGGCTTCACCGCCAAGCTGGCCGGCACCGAGCGCGGCGTCACTGCGCCGACGCCTACCTTCTCTGCCTGTTTCGGCGCGGCGTTCCTGACGCTCCATCCGACGCAGTATGCGGAAGTGCTGGTGAAGCGTATGCAGGCGGCAGGCGCGCAGGCCTATCTGGTCAATACCGGCTGGAACGGCAGCGGCAAACGTATTTCGCTGAAGGATACGCGCGCCATTATCAACGCGATTCTGGCTGGCGAGCTGGACGATGCCGAAACCGAGACGCTGCCGGTGTTCAATCTCCAGGTGCCGAAAGCGCTGGGTCAGCTTGACGCCGCGACGCTCGATCCGCGTAGCAGCTGGGAGAGCAATGAGAAGTGGCTGGAAGCGGCGCGCGATCTGGCGCAGCGCTTTATCACTAACTTCGAGAAATATACCGATAACGCGGCGGGCGCCGCGCTGGTTAAAGCAGGCCCGGTGCTGTAAAACTTTGGGCGCGGCCATCGCCGCGCCCGCTTACTGCTCAGCTCTGCGTCGCGCTGTTACTGCCCGGCGCAGACTGTTCCGTCAGCGGCAGCCAGGCGCGAATCCGCAGCCCGCCGCGCTCGCTCTCACCAATCTCCAGCGAACCCTGATGCGCATCAATAATGCGCTGCACAATCGCCAGCCCAAGGCCGGTGCCGCTGGTGCTGCGCGCGCTGTCGCCGCGTACAAAGGGCTGTAACAGATGCGACAGCTGCTCCGGCTTGATGCCTGGGCCGTCATCCTCGACCTGAAACCAGGCGCGATGCAGTTCGCGGCCGCTGCTCACCTTGATCCAGCCATTGCCGTAGCGCGCCGCGTTCACCACCAGGTTAGCCACTGCGCGCTTAATCGACAGCGGGTTAATATCCAGCATCAGCTCTTCCGGCATCACGGCGTTCTCAATCTCGCGCTCGTAGCCGCTTTCGGCGGCGACCACTTCGCCCAGCACGCCATTGAGATCGGCGCGTTCGGTCTGGATCTCCTGACCGGTGCGCAGATAATCGATGAACTGCTCAATGATGGCGTTGCACTCTTCGATATCTTTATTGATCGATTCGGCGAGGTAACCATCTTCTTCGCCCATCATTTCGGTGGCGAGACGAATACGCGTCAGCGGTGTGCGCAGGTCATGGCTGACGCCCGCCATCAGCAGCGTACGGTCGTCCGCCAGCTGTTTAACACCGGCAGCCATCTGATTAAAGGCGCGCGTCACCGAACGCACCTCTGACGCGCCATACTCGCGCAGCGGCGGCGGAATAATGCCTTTACCCACCTGTAGCGCCGCGTGCTCCAGATCCACCAGCGGTCGGTTCTGGATGCGGATAAACAGCCATGCGCCGCCAATCGCCAGCAGCATAATCGCCAGCGTGTAGCGGAACAGCGGCGAGAAGTCGCCCTGATGGATCTCCGTCAGCGGCACGCGCACCCAGATGTCAGGCGACAGCCAGGTTTTCAGCCAGACCACCGGCGAATTTTTATTGACCTCGACGCGCACGTCGGTCGGCCCGCCAAGCTGCTGGCCCATCTGCTCACTGAGGAATTCATAATGCTGCGCCCAGCGCAACCCGCTCTCTTCGGCCGCCGCATTGGTATAGAGCGAAATGCCCAGCTCACGGTAGATCTCGCGGCGAAAGGCAGGCGGCACCTCCAGCTGCGTGCCGTCTTCCAGCTGCAGCCGGTCGGTCATCAACATGCGCACTTCATACGCCAGCACCTTGTTGAACTGCTGCAGGCTGGGAAGAATGGCGAAGTTGAGCACCACCAGATAGGTCGTTACCAGGCTGACAAACAGCAAGGTAACGATCAATAACAGGGTGCGGGCAAATGAGCTTCGAGGCGAGAAGCGCAGTCGCCTCATGCTTTAGAACCGTCCGGAACGAAAACGTAGCCCAGGCCCCAGACCGTCTGGATATAGCGCGGGTGCGCCGGATCCTCTTCTACCATGCGGCGCAGACGCGAGATCTGTACGTCGATGGAGCGCTCCATTGCGCTGTATTCGCGTCCGCGCGCCAGGTTCATCAGCTTGTCGCGCGACAGCGGTTCACGCGGATGGCTGACCAGCGCTTTCAATACGGCGAACTCGCCGCTGGTGAGCGGCATCGGCTCATCTTCGCGGAACATTTCGCGCGTGCCGAGATTCAGCTTGAACTTGCCGAAAGCGATAACCGCCTCTTCCTGCGAAGGCGCGCCCGGCAGCTCATTGGCCTGACGACGCAGCACCGCGCGGATACGCGCCAGCAGTTCACGCGGGTTGAACGGTTTTGGAATATAGTCATCCGCGCCGATCTCCAGCCCGACGATGCGATCGACCTCTTCGCCTTTCGCCGTCACCATAATGATCGGCATCGGGTTACTCTGGCTGCGCAGACGACGGCAAATCGACAGGCCATCTTCGCCCGGCAGCATCAGATCCAGCACCATCAGGTGGAAGGATTCACGGGTCAGCAGACGATCCATCTGCTCGGCGTTGGCGACGCTGCGCACCTGAAAGCCCTGCTCGGTGAGATAGCGCTCCAGCAGCGCACGCAAACGCATATCATCATCAACGACCAGAATTTTGTAGTTCTCTTGCATTTCCTACTCCCAAAGGCGCCATTGCCTGAGACGATATTGTTAAAAAAACTTGTCTGCCTGTGACAGCCATTAATGGTTTATATTCTAGTCGAAATTGTTACAAAGCATATTAAACAGGAGCTTATCTTTAATTTTCTCGCTGCGCTAAATGTAAAATCACTTATTTCTGCCGCGATCACAGCCTTTACGGCAATTCTGAAAGTCAGCCGCTTTTTCTCGATATTTGCGGCCGTAAAATTGAGCCGCCGTTTAATCACGCTTGCAGATCAAAGAGTTAATTTTCAATTTGGCTTAGGCGATAATCGTCGTTTCCTTTCCGTACGCCGATGCGGGGCGGCCTCGTCGGGCGACAGCATAAAATATCATCCTTTGCGCGTCTTGCCGCACGCTTCTCTCGGATTAACGCTATTTCCGACAGGGTTCAGGCCATTCAAAAATAAAGCCCGTTAAATCAATTAGTAAAGCTATCTTTCCGCCTGCTGTGAATTGCACCACACTGCTTTCACTCGCTTCACTACAGGGATAGCAATAATGAAAAAAACGTTGTTAGTGCTGGGTGCGCTGGCCACCCTTAGTCTGAATCCTGCTCTGGCGGCGACCGCTACCGGCGAAGCTGCCGGCGCGCAGGCCTCGACCACCGCTCAGGGCAACTCTAACGCCATTGGCGTCGGCGCTGTCGCCGCGCTGCTCGGCGTGGCGCTTGCGACCGCAGGCGGCGGCGATAAGAGCACCTCTTCTTCTACCACCACCTCTACCGTGGCGGGAAAATAACGATTTAAGCCGTTTTAACTTTTTGTACCTGCCCCTTTCGCCACCGGGGAACGACACAAAGGGTTTTCACTGTTGAAAACCTGTTCCCCGACTCTTTTTTGCCGCGCCTGCTTTGCTTTACACTGCCTGCTTTTCCGCTTCCGAGTCGATACGCATGAAAACCCGACTGATCACCCGTGAAGGCTTCAATAAGCTGAAAGCCGAACTCGACTATCTCTGGCGCGAAGAACGCCCCGAAGTCACGAAAAAAGTGACCTGGGCCGCCAGCCTCGGCGATCGCAGCGAGAATGCCGACTACCAGTACAACAAAAAACGCCTGCGCGAAATCGATCGCCGCGTACGTTATCTGACAAAAAGCCTTGAGGCGCTTCGCATTGTTGACTATTCGCCGCAGCAAGATGGCAAAGTCTTTTTTGGCGCCTGGGTAGAAGTAGAAAATGATGACGGCGAGGTAAAACGCTTTCGCATCGTCGGCTACGACGAGATTTTCGGCCGGAAAGACTACATCTCAATCGACTCGCCGATGGCGCGCGCGCTGCTGAAAAAAGAGCCGGGCGACGCCGTGACGGTAGAGACGCCGCTGGGCCCGGCGCTCTGGTATGTCAACGAAATTACCTACCCGGACGCCTGATTCAGAATATCGCTGAAAGCCGCCCTCATCGCTGGCAATTTCACTTTTCAGTCCGTATAACTGTCCCCTGTTTTTCAACCCTGTAAGCAAGACAGAATCGATGATGAAAGATCTCAGCCACATTATTGCCAGTGAGCTGCAGGCGCGTGCGGAGCAAGTTGAAGCCGCCGTACGTCTGCTGGACGAAGGGAACACTGTGCCGTTTATCGCACGCTATCGTAAAGAGGTGACCGGCGGTCTGGACGACACCCAACTGCGCCAGCTGGAGACGCGCCTCGGCTACCTGCGCGAGCTGGAAGAGCGCCGCCAGTCGATTCTGAAGTCTATTGACGAGCAGGGCAAATTGACTGACGAACTCGCCGGCGCCATTAACGGCACGCTCAGTAAAACCGAACTCGAAGACCTTTACCTGCCTTATAAGCCTAAACGCCGCACCCGTGGTCAGATCGCCATTGAAGCGGGTCTGCAACCGCTGGCCGAAACGCTGTGGCAGGATGCGTCGCAGGATCCCGAACAGCTGGCGGCACAATATGTCGATGCCGACAAAGGCGTTGCCGATGTGCGCGCCGCGCTGGACGGCGCGCGCTATATCCTGATGGAGCGCTTCGCCGAAGACGCCACGCTGCTGGCAAAGGTGCGCGACTACCTGTGGAAAAACGCGCATCTGGTGTCGCGCGTAGTCGAAGGCAAAGAGCAGGAAGGAGCCAAATTCCGCGACTATTTCGATCACCACGAAGCGCTGAACAGCGTGCCGTCGCACCGCGCGCTGGCGATGCTGCGCGGTCGTAACGAGGGCGTGCTGCAGCTGTCGCTGAACGCCGATCCGCAGTTCGACGAGCCGCCGCGCGAAAGCTACGGCGAAACGCTGATCGCCGATCATCTCAACCTGCGCCTTAACGGCGCGCCGGCCGACAGCTGGCGCAAGGCGGTGGTGAGCTGGACCTGGCGTATCAAAGTGATGCTGCACCTGGAGACGGAGCTGATGGGCACTGTGCGCGAACGCGCCGAAGACGAAGCGATTAATGTCTTCGCCCGCAACCTGCACGATCTGCTGATGGCGGCACCGGCGGGCATGCGCGCCACCATGGGCCTCGATCCCGGCCTGCGCACCGGCGTAAAAGTTGCCGTGGTGGACGCCACCGGCAAGCTGGTCGCTACCGATACCATTTATCCGCATACCGGCCAGGCAGCCAAAGCCGCGACCGTGGTGGCCGCGCTCTGCGCGAAACATCAGGTTGAGCTGGTAGCGATCGGCAACGGCACCGCCTCGCGCGAGACGGAGCGTTTCTTCCTCGACGTGCAGAAACAGTATCCGCATATCACCGCGCAAAAAGTGATCGTCAGCGAAGCGGGCGCCTCCGTCTATTCCGCTTCTGAACTGGCGGCGCTGGAGTTCCCGAATCTTGACGTCTCGCTGCGCGGCGCGGTCTCTATCGCGCGACGCCTGCAGGATCCGCTGGCGGAGCTGGTGAAAATCGATCCGAAATCGATCGGCGTCGGCCAGTATCAGCATGACGTCAGCCAGAGTCTGCTGGCGAAGAAGCTGGACGCGGTGGTGGAAGACTGCGTGAACGCGGTCGGCGTCGATCTCAATACCGCCTCCGTCCCGCTGCTGACTCGCGTCGCCGGACTGACGCGCATGATGGCGCAGAACATTGTCAGCTGGCGCGACGAGAACGGCCGTTTCCAGAACCGTCAGCAGCTGCTTAAGGTCAGCCGCCTCGGCCCCAAAGCCTTTGAACAGTGCGCGGGCTTCCTGCGTATCAACCATGGCGACAACCCGCTCGACGCCTCAACGGTGCACCCGGAAGCCTATCCGGTTGTGGAGCGCATCCTGGCGGCGACCGAGCAGGCGCTCAACGACCTGATGGGCAACCCCTCCAGCCTGCGCAACGTTAAGGCGGTCGATTTTACCGACGAGCGCTTCGGCCTGCCGACCGTTACCGACATTATTAAAGAGCTGGAAAAACCGGGCCGCGACCCGCGTCCTGAGTTTAAAACCGCGCAGTTCGCCGAAGGGGTCGAAACCCTTAACGATCTGCTGCCGGGCATGGTGCTGGAAGGCGCGGTGACCAACGTCACTAACTTTGGCGCTTTTGTCGATATCGGCGTACATCAGGATGGCCTGGTGCATATTTCTTCGCTGTCGGACAAGTTTGTGGAAGATCCGCATCAGGTGGTGAAAGCGGGCGATATCGTGAAGGTGAAAGTGCTGGACGTCGACCTGCCACGCAAGCGCATCGCGCTGACGATGCGGCTGGATGAACAGCCTGGCGACAGCAACGCGCGCAGCAGCGGCAACGGTCGCAGCGCGCCACGCGACAATGCACGTCCGGCTGGCGGCGCGAAGCCGCGGCCGCGCCAGAACAGCCAGCCCGCAGGCAACAGCGCGATGGGTGATGCGCTGGCGGCGGCCTTCGGCAAAAAGCGTTAAACCCTGCGCGCGCCCGACTTATTCTGCATCGGGCGCGCGTAACCTCCTCTGTAAAGTTGAAAATCCCTCTCTTAACGCTACGCTGAAAGCACGCCTGCATAAAAAACAACCCGGGACGTGGCACCCAATTCGCGATGGAAACGATCACAGCGCTGCTCGATAAAATTTATGCCGACACCTTTCCTCAGGCGGCGCGAGAGCGCCTGCTGCGGCAGATCGCCGCCGCGCGCGATGCGATTAAGCTGCCGCGCAAAGCGCACTGGGACGAGCAGGATGTCGTGCTGATTACCTATGCGGATCAGTTTCGCGAGGCGGATGTCCCCACGCTGCAAACTTTTTCCCGCTTCTATCAGCAGCATTTGCAGTCCACCTTTCCTCTGGTTCATCTGCTGCCCTTTTTTCCCTATTCGTCCGACGACGGCTTTTCCGTCATTGATTACCATCAGGTCAATCCGCTGTGCGGCGACTGGCCCGATGTCGCCCGGCTGCATCAGGAAACGCGCCTGATGTTCGACTTCGTCTGCAACCATATGTCCGCGCATAGCGCCTGGTTCAAACACTACCTGGCGCTCGACCCCGGCTGGGACGATTTCTTTATCAGTATGCCACCCGCCACCGATCTCAGCGGCGTAACGCGGCCGCGCACCTCGCCGCTGCTGACGCCCTTCGAGATGGCGAACGGCGAGATGCGCTTTATCTGGACGACTTTCAGCGCCGATCAGATCGATCTTAACTTCGGCAATCCAGAGGTGCTGATCCGCATGGTGGGGGTGCTGCTCGACTACCTGCAAAAAGGCGCGGACTATGTGCGTCTCGACGCCGTCGGCTATATGTGGAAAACCCCCGGCACGCGCTGCATCCATCTGGAAAAAACCCATCTGCTGGTTAAGCTGTTCCGCGCTATTGCCGATACGGTCGCGCCCGGTACGGTGATCATCACCGAAACCAACGTGCCGCATAAAGATAACGTCAGCTACTTCGGCGACGGCCATGACGAAGCGCAGATGGTTTACCAGTTTTCCCTGCCGCCGCTGGTGCTGCACGCTATCCATTCGGGTTCAGGGCGCGCGCTGCGTCAGTGGGCCGGCGCGCTTGAGCCAGGCAAGGGCGGCACGACTTTCTTTAATTTTCTCGCCTCGCACGACGGCATCGGGCTTAACCCGGCGCGCGGCATTCTCTCTGAGGCGGAAATTGTGGCGCTGGTGCGCGATCTGGCGCTGGAAGGGGCGCTGGTCTCCTATAAAAACAACCCGGACGGCACCACCAGCCCTTATGAGATTAACGTTACCTATCTCGACGCGCTCAATCATCAGAACGACGACGACGATACGCGCCTGCGACGCTTTCTGCTGGCGCACGCTATTCTGCTGTCATTCCCCGGCGTGCCCGCCATCTATGTCCAGAGTATTCTGGGTTCGCGCAACGACTATGAAGGCGTCAAAGCCGCAGGCCACAACCGCGCCATTAACCGGCAAAAATTTGACTTAAAAACGATCGAGGCGGCGCTGGCGGACGGAGACGGGCTGCGTCACGCCATTTATACCCGCCTCAGTCAGCTGATTCAGCTGCGCACGCGCCAGGCCGCCTTTCATCCCGATAACCCGATGACGCTCTACGACAGCGACAATGCGCTACTGGTGCTGCGCCGTCATGGGCCGCAGCAGACGGATAACGGCCTGCTGTGCGTATTTAATCTGAGCGGGAAAACAGTTAAGGCAACGCTGCCGGAGGCGCGGCTTTTTCAGGACGTGATAACAGGGGAGAGAGTTGATGGCACCCAGCAAATTACGCTGGATGCCTGGCAGTTTGTCTGGTTACGTAGCTAATTATTTGTAAACATCCGCGGTGGCGCTGAATTTGCCGTGTTCACGGCCCGCGATCACCCGGTAGTATTTGCCGCCTTTTTCATCAGCCATTTTGGAGAGTTCGCGTTTGGCGTCCATTGGCGAAGTGGTTTCCGCCGTGGTATTCACCGTACCGATTTTCTCCAGCTTCATTTTTTTCACTTCTTCTTTGGTTACTTCCTTAGCCGCAAGCGCCGAAAACGACACTGCGCCCATTACCACTGAAGCCACAACCCATTTCATCACCTTCATTACAATACCCCTCATTCATTTCCGTTATGCGAGATGTAAGCAGACGCCGGATGCGTCAGGCGAGATGGAACGGCATTATCCTCTCCCTGGACAATTCACATCATAAAAGCGACCATGCCTACTTACAAAGTATTACAGCTGGTGAGGAAATTTCCAGCTCTGGCTCTGTTTTAACCGCCAAACTTCTGACTGAAATCAAGAATATGCTGGCAGAAGGCCTCAGGGTGCGAAATAAAGGGCGCGTGCGCGGCTTTCTCCATCACCACGGAAGGCGAAGCGGGCAGCGCGGCGTCGAGCAGCGCTGCGATACGACGCGGCACCAGTCCATCCAGCGCGCCATACAGGCGTAAAAACGGCATCCCGATGCGCGGCAGCTGGTCGCGTAAATCGACATCGCGCAGGATCGCCAGCCCGCCATCCAGCACCGCCACCGACGGCATCGGCTGCGCCAGCACCACCTCTTTTAACCGCCTTGCGTCCTGCCGGGCGCTGTCAGTACCCAGAGTTTGTAACGCCAGGAAGCGCTCGACGGTGCGCTGAAAGTCGCTGTTAAGCTGCGAACGGAAGGTCGCTAACGTTTCCGGCTTAATGCCCGGCCACTCCTCACCTGCGGTAAAACAGGGCGAGGAGGCGACGCTGATCAATCCCGCTACCTGCTGCGGCGCGCGCAGCGCCAGCTCGGTCGCCACCAGCCCGCCCAGCGACCAGCCCAGCAGCAGCGCGCGCGGCGGCAAGTGCGGCAGCAGCTGTTGCGCCATCTCCGTCAGCGAAAGCGCGACGTCGGATGCGCTGCGGCCATAGCCCGGCAGATCGACCAGGTGCAGACGAAAATGCGGGCTGAGCCGCGGCACGATGCTCTGCCACACCTCTGCGTTCAGTCCCCATCCGTGCAGCAGCACAAGATCGCTATTCCCTTCTCCGCAGGTGTGCCAGTAAAGCGAAGTCATCAGTTACTATCCCGTAAAACATTAAGGAGGCCGCTATGCTACCAATGCCAGCCCTCTGTTGGCTATGCCGACTGCCGCTGCGCGTCACCGCCCACGGGCTTTGCAGCGTCTGCCTGAGCACTTTGCCGCCATTGCCGCTTCTCTGCCCGCGCTGCGGGTTGCCCGCCGGCTCCTCCCGCGTCGTTTGCGGGCGCTGCCTGCGCTCACCGCCACCCTGGCAGGCACTGGTCTGCGTCAGCGACTATCAGCCACCGCTAAGTCGCTGGGTGCGTCAGCTGAAGTTTTACCGCATAACCGCACTCAGGGTGATGCTGGCGCGTCTGCTTTTGCTAAGCTGGCTGGAGGCTCACCGCACGCGCGGGCTAAGGCGACCGGATTTGCTGCTGTGCGTGCCGCTGCATAAGATGCGCGCCTGCCGACGCGGCTACAATCAGGCGGCGCTGCTGGCGCAACCGCTGGCGCGCTGGCTAGGCTGCGAGTTTCAGGATGGCGTGCGTCGCAGGCGGCGCGGCGCGCTGCAGCACCGGCTCAGCGCATCGCAGCGCCGTCGCAACGTACGCGGCGCTTTCCAGCTTGAAATCGCCGTCCGCGGACGCCATATCGCTCTGATAGACGATGTGGTGACAACGGGTAATACCGTAGGAGAGATCAGCCGCATTTTGCTGGCGCAGGGCGCGGCCAGCGTACAAATCTGGTGCCTGTGCCGTACCTTGTAGAGCGTCGGTGATGGGCGTATTATAACCAACTAAATTAGTCAACTATTGAGCAATTGCCATGATCCGAATTACAGACTCTGCCCAGGAGCACTTCGCTAAACTGCTGTCAAAACAGGAAGATGGCACCCAGATTCGCGTATTCGTCATTAACCCGGGTACGCCAACCGCCGAGTGCGGCGTCTCTTACTGCCCGCCTGATGCGGTAGAAGCGACCGACACGGAACTGAAGTTCGAGAAGCTCTCAGCCTACGTTGACGAGCTGAGCGCGCCTTATCTGGAAGACGCCGAAATCGACTTCGTTACTGATAATCTCGGTTCGCAGCTGACGCTGAAAGCGCCAAACGCCAAAATGCGCAAGGTCTCTGATGACGCGCCGCTGACGGAGCGCGTTGAGTATCTGCTGCAGGCACAGATCAACCCGCAGCTGGCTGGTCACGGCGGCCGCGTGTCGCTGATGGAAATCACCGAAGATGGCTTCGCCATTCTGCAATTCGGCGGCGGCTGTAACGGCTGCTCTATGATCGACGTCACCCTGAAAGATGGCATCGAAAAAGAGCTGCTGGCCGCTTTCCCGGAGCTGAAAGGCGTCCGCGATCTCACTGAGCACCAGCGCGGCGAACACTCCTACTATTAATATCTGCGCGCGACGGTCGTTGACTGTCGCGCGCTCTCCGCTACTCGCCTTTTCGCGTCTGACTTACCGCCTTCAACAGCTTTGTTACCCCTTTATCCGTAAAGATTGTCTCCAGCGGCTGCGCCAGCTTACGTCGCCAGTTGGGGTATTGATCAACGGTGCCTGGCACGTTGACCGGCGTGGTCATGCCTATCCAGTCCTCTGGCTGCAGGCCCAGCAGCGCGCTGCCGGTTGCCGCCAGAAATTTATGCATCGCCAGGTTAAGCGCAGGCGTCATCTCCAGCTTATCGGCCTGACGCGCGCTGCGTGCCGGCATCGCGCCCGCTTTATGCAGCGCATCCAGCAGCGCCTGCTTCTGCTTCGCCCGTTGCTCGTGCAGCGACTGCAACACCTCTTTGCCGGGATAAAGCTTCAGCTTTTCCCCCAGCGCGAAATCGCCTGCGCTCCAGAAGCCGCTCAGGGTCGGCAGATCGTGGGTGCTGGCGCTGGCAATTGACTGACGTGGATAGTCGCCGGGCAGACGATAGCTGCCGTCGCGCTGCTGTTCAAACCACATCACCTTCCAGGAAAAAACGCCGCTGGCGCGCAGCAGGCCGACGATTTCCGGCGGAACCGTACCGAGATCCTCGCCAATCACCATGCAGCGGTGGCGCTGGCTCTCCAGCGCCAGAATGCCCAGCAGATCCTGCACCGGATAGCTGACGTAGGCGCCTTTATCGGCGTTTTCCCCTTTAGGTACCCACCACAGCCGCAGCAGCGCCATAACGTGATCGATGCGCAGCGCGCCGCAGTCGCGCATATTGGCGCGCAGCATGTCGATAAAGGGCTGATAGCCGCGCGCACGCATTACATGCGGGTCCATCGGCGGCAATCCCCAGTTTTGCCCCAGCGGCCCGAGGCGATCCGGCGGCGCGCCGACCGAGGCCTCAAGCCGGTAGAGCTCGGGATCGTGCCAGGTTTCCGCGCTGCCTTCCGCCACGCCCACCGCCAGGTCGCGATACAGCCCCACCGTCATCTTCAGCGCCTGGCTGCGCGCCCAGCACTGAGCAAACTGGGTTTGCGCCAGCCACTGCAGCCACTGCCAGAAAGCGATCTCATCTTCATGCGCCTCGCACCAGCGCTGCACGTCGGGGGACTGGCTGTTGCGCCAGCTTTCCGGCCAGGCGGGCCAGCCCCAGGCCTGCGCATCTTCGCTGCGCCGTTCCGCCTGCAGGCCGTCGTAGGCCGCCTGATAACGCAGGCTGTCGCCGCCGTCGCGCACGAAATCTGCAAACGCCTGCCGCTGCGCGTCATCATCGGCGCGCAGGCTGAACTGCGCCCAGGCGTGACGCAGCGCGGCGAGCTTCAGCGCCATCACCGCCGCGTAGTCGACGAACTCGCTATCGCGCGCTTTCGCCAGCGCGCGCTGGGTTTTTGCCGCCTTCCACCACTTCTGCGCCGCCGCGCTCTGCTGGAAGTCCTCCAGCTGCGCCACGCTGATATAGATAATATTGAGCCAGCGTCGGGAAGAGGGGCTGTAGGGACTGGCGAAATCTGGCGTGGCGGGATAGAGCGCGTGCAGCGGATTGAGCCCGACGAAATCGCCGCCCTGACGCGCAACCTGCTCCAGAAGCTGCTGCAAATCGCCAAAATCGCCGATGCCCCAGTTATCGGCGGAGCGTACGGTATAAAGCTGCACCAGCGCGCCCCAGCGTTTCTCGCCGTTGCGCAGCGGTTCCGGCAGCCAGCAGCGGCGCGGCGTCAGGATAATGCGCGTCTGCCACTGCTGCTTGCCTTTGCTCAGCGTCAGCTGGTGGTAGCCGTGACCGAGCGGTGACGGCAGCATAAAAGGCGCGCCCGCCTGAAGTTCGCCGCTAAACTCGCGGCCCTTCTCGCTGCGCAGCCGCCACTGATAGAGGCCGCGCCCTTCCGGGTTAAGCTGCCGCGCGGCCCCGCCGCTAAACACCTGTACCGGCGGCAGCGGCGCGCCCTTCTCTTTTCTGGCATCGCCCATCACCGCCAGCAGCGCCGTTTTGGTTTCGTCGCTGATGGCTTCCGGCTCGCCTTTGGCGTTGGTATAGGTCAGAGAAATTCCGGCGGCTACTGCCGCGCGATCCAGTGCGCTCTCTTTCATGCTTTCCCCTTAGCGTTTCGATCCAAAGCCATTGAGTTGCGATGTAATGAATATCTGCGGCATACCTTTTCGGCGCGCAGGCAAACAGAGCATTAAGTAAAGACGGCGCTGGGGAAAAAATCGACAGGAAACAAAGAAAAACGCCAGCCTGAGCGGCGGAGGAGTAAAAAAGCAACGGACGCACCTCAGGGATGAGGTGCATCTTTTATGCGGCAGCGCGCGCTTTTGCGCTTTGCAAGGGCGCTGCCGCTCGCGACCGCGGAATTAGCAGAGTTCGAGCTGCACCTCGTGCTGCTCAATCACCTTCATGATGCTGGCAGGCGGCTGCTTGTCAGTGTAAAGCTGATCGATTAGCCCCATATTGCCCAGGTTCACCATGGCGTTGCGGCCAAATTTCGAATGGTCGACCACCAGCATCACACAGCGGGAATTCTCGATAATGGCGCGTTTGGTGCGCACCTCATGGTAGTCAAACTCCAGCAGCGAGCCATCCATATCGATGCCGCTAATGCCGAGGATGCCGTAATCGAGGCGGAACTGAGAGATAAAGTCGAGCGTCGCCTCTCCCATAATGCCACCGTCGCGCGTACGCACTTCGCCGCCTGCGATAATCAGCCGAAAATCGGGCTTACACATCAGCAGCGTCGCCACGTTGATATTGTTGGTTACCACGCGCAGGTTTTTATGGTTAAGCAGCGCATAGGCCACCGCTTCCGGCGTGGTGCCGATATCAATAAACAGCGTCGCGCCGTCGGGAATTTCGCTGGCGACGCGCTCGGCGATACGCGCTTTCTCCGCCGACCACATCATCTTACGCTCCTGCCAGGCGGTATTTTCAGAGCTGGAAGGCAGTGCCGCGCCGCCGTGGTGGCGCTGAATTTTATTTTGATCGGCGAGGTCGTTAAGGTCGCGACGGATGGTCTGCGGGCTTACTTCAAAATGTTCTACCAGCTCTTCGGTACTGACATATCCCTGACGCCGGACCAGATCGATAATGGCGTCATGACGTTGCGTCTGCTTCACATTACTCTCCTGTTTTCTTCTTTTATCCGGCGCTAACGACGCCGTACTGCCCGGGTATCGACAAACGCCATCGCCAGCCCGACCAGCAGACCAGCGACATGGGCGCCGTTGGCAATGGCGAGCCCGAACGCGCCATACCAGCCGATCACCAGCCATACAATAGCGAAACCAATCAGTCCGCGTTCCAGATAGACGCCGCTTTCGGGGTCGCGCTCGCCGCGCAACCAGCAATAGCCCATCAGCGCGTAAACCACGCCCGACAAACCGCCGAACCAGATACCGCTAAATTTCGCCTGCACAAAGCCGCTCAGCAGCGCCGAGATCAGCATAATGACAAACAGCTTGCCGCTGCCGAGCCGTTTCTCCACCGCGCCGCCGAGATACCACCACCACATCAGGTTAAAAAGGATATGCAGCAGCGAGAAGTGCAGCAGCGCATGGCTGAACCAGCGCCACACCTGAATATATTGCCCCGGCCCATCTGGCCAGCTCAGCCACAGCAGCACCGTCTGATCGCCAAAAATCTGCATCAGAATAAACACCGCGACGCAGGCAAAAAGAATAGTCATGGTGAGCGGCCCGGCACGATCGCGAATATTCGCCCATAAGTTGCTGCGCTCATAGCGCAGGCCGCTTTTCGTATTGCCGGTATGCCAGCTTGCGGCCTGATAGCGCGGATGGTCAGGCTGACGAACGAACTGCTGAAGTTCGTTTTCGACCATTTCAAGCTGGCTCTCATCATCAAGCAGGATGACGTAATGGCCGTCATGTTCGATTCGCAGCTTGACGCCGCGCGTCGCCATATAGTCGACAAACGCCTGCGCCATGCGCGGGTTATTAAACTGCGTAATGCGCACCATTAATCACTCTCCTTGTACTTCGGGCGCGGCTCACAGGCCGCCGTCGACAACCTGATCCGGGAACGCGGCGCGCCAGGCGTCGAAACCGCCATCAATGCTGTAGGCTGCGCTGAAACCCTGACTCAGCAGATACTGCGCGGCCCCTTTGCTGCTGTTGCCGTGGTAGCACATCACCAGTACCGGCAGCTCGCGGCTGGCGCTGGAGAGGAACTCATTTAGGTTGCCGTTGCTCAGGTGCTGCGCGTTTTCCGCATGGCCGAGCGCAAAGCTCTGCGGATCGCGAATATCGACCAGCAGCGCGCCTTGCGCCAGATGCTCGCTGGCCTGCTGAACGTTAATACATTCGAAGGTTTCCATAATTCTCTCGTTAGGACGACACAATTACCGCCTAGTGTAACCTGATAAGTAGCCTCAATAACCTGACAAAGCGTCCGGGTATGTATTTATTTCTCAGCAAGAATGTTAGCTATATCACGCTAAAATGTTTTTACCGCGTTAAACACTGGCATCAATGTTGGTTTGCGATTATGATTATGCTCGAAAACGAACATTAATGAACTATTCCGAACATCGGAGGAGATGACGTGGAAACCAAAGACCTGATCGTGATCGGCGGCGGCATCAACGGTGCCGGTATTGCAGCGGACGCTGCAGGACGCGGCCTGTCAGTGCTGATGCTGGAGGCGCGGGACCTGGCTTGCGCGACCTCTTCCGCCAGTTCCAAGCTGATTCACGGCGGCCTGCGCTACCTTGAGCACTATGAATTCCGTCTGGTCAGCGAAGCGCTGGCTGAACGCGAAGTCCTGTTGAAAATGGCACCGCATATCGCCTTCCCGATGCGCTTCCGTCTGCCGCACCGTCCGCATCTGCGTCCGGCGTGGATGATCCGCACCGGCCTGTTTTTATACGACCACCTTGGCAAACGCACCAGCCTGCCAGGCAGTAAGAGCCTGCGTTTTGGCGCGGATTCGGCCCTCAAGCCAGAAATCACGCGCGGTTTCGAATATTCCGACTGCTGGGTAGACGATGCGCGCCTGGTAGTGCTGAACGCGCAGGAAGTGGTTAAGCGCGGCGGTGAAGTACGTACCCGCACCCGCGTTACGCGCGCCTGGCGTGAAAACGGCCTGTGGACGGTGGAAGCTGAAGATGTCGACAGCGGCAAAACCTATAGCTGGCGTTCAAAAGCGCTGGTCAATGCGGCTGGCCCGTGGGTTAAGCAGTTCTTTGATGACGGCCTGAAGCTGAAATCGCCTTACGGCATCCGTTTGATCAAAGGCAGCCACATCGTGGTGCCGCGCGTTCACAACGAGAAGCAGTCTTACATTCTGCAGAACGAAGATAACCGTATCGTGTTTGTGATCCCGTGGATGGATGATTTCTCCATCATCGGCACCACCGACGTGGAGTACAAAGGCGATCCGAAAAACGTCAAAATCGAAGAGAGCGAGATCGACTACCTGCTCAAGATTTACAACAGCCACTTTAAGAAACAGCTGGCGCGTAACGACGTGGTCTGGACCTACTCCGGCGTGCGTCCGCTGTGCGACGACGAATCTGATTCGCCGCAGGCAATTACCCGCGACTATACGCTGGACGTGCGCGACGATAATGGCCAGGCGCCGCTGCTGTCGGTATTTGGCGGCAAGCTGACCACCTATCGTAAGCTGGCGGAGCATGCGCTGGAAAAACTGACGAAGTATTTCCCGAACGCCGGCCCGGCATGGACGAAAAACTGCGTGCTGCCAGGCGGCGATATCGCCGGTAGCCGCGAAGATTACGCCGCCAGCCTGCGTCGTCGTTATCCGTTTATCACCGAAGGCATGGCGCGTCACTACGCCCGTACCTACGGCAGCAACACCGAAACGCTGCTCGAAGGCGCGACGCGTCTTGAGGATCTGGGCGAGAACTTCGGCCATGATTTCTATGAAGCCGAGCTGCGCTATCTGGTGCAGAACGAATGGGTGCGCGAACTGGATGACGCTATCTGGCGTCGTACCAAGCAAGGAATGTGGCTGACTGAAGCCCAGCAGGCGCGCGTGGCGGAATGGCTGGCGATGCATAGCCAGAAACCCAGCCTGTCGCTGGCAAGCTAAAGAAAAAACGGGGCTTCGGCCCCGTTTTTATTTCAAAATATCTTCGACTCGACATTCCACTAAACTATAAATAAGTCAGTAAATATCAATCTATCAATAGATTAATCGGGTTAAGCATATATTGATGCTTGCCAGAATCCACCCCAGCCTTTACTTGCGCGCCTCCCGTAAAACTTCCGGAAACCAGGATGTACAGGATATCGTTATAGAAAAATCAGACTCACCGGACCAACAGTCGATGTGGCAAAGCTCTGGCGCAGACCGTCGGGCTTAGCGATATCATAGTGCTCGGCTTTCTATGCAACCCCCCGACTGGCTGCCACGTGCTTATGCTCCAGCACCGTACCCAAACCAGTAAGCGTCACAAACCCACGTTGAAGCAATACGGGGCCTGACCGCCGGCTCGTGCCCCTCATCATGCCGTTCCGGCTGCTACCGTGGCAAAGAGTGTTTGACCAGTAACCAGGGCGATAAGTTACCGGGACGGTGCACCGCGGCAGGCAGAATCTTTCGGGAAACTTTTTGAAAGCGCAGCTGATCATATAGTTGAAAAAAGGAAACCATATTGATAATTTATCCTGATAAAGGGCAAATTAAAGTTGCATAAGGGAAACCTTTTTTTGAAACCCGCATCCATTATTCAAGCCGACGACGAACCCAGCGCTCTGGAAAATGCGCTCTCGCACCTGCAATGTACGCTCATTGCGCGGCGCGCCCGCTATACGCCCGAAAGTGTGAGCTGGCCCCAATACGACATCCTGGAGTTTTTGCGGTTGCAAGGACCTGCGACGCCCTCACAGCTAGGCGAAAAACTGAGTGCCACACGTACTGGCATGTCTAAGTCTCTTCGTGTGCTCAAAGAGCTCGGGCTGGTGGAGCAAATGCAGGGAGAAGAGGATCGCCGCGAGCAGATCACTGCGCTGACAAGGTCAGGTCGTGATTTTCTCATGCGTGCCGCAACAGGTAGACGCGACGCGGCACAATGTGTCATGGCCATATTGACGCCTGGTGAACAGGCTTTGTTTTCAGAGCTATGCGAGAAAGTCAGCGCTGTATTGACTCATGATGGTACTGAGGAACAAGGAGGCCGATAAATTCCGTGACTGCTCCGTACCGAGATATCGAGATCATTGGCGCACGCAATAACAATCTGTGCAGCGTTACCCTATACATTCCTAAACACTGCATCACAGTATTCACCGGCGTGTCCGGTTCAGGCAAATCTTCGCTAGTGTTCGACACGATCGCAGCTGAATCCCAACGCCAGCTCAACGAGAGCCACAGCGCTTTCGTCCGTCACCGACTGCCGCATTATGGTCAACCACTGGCCGATGCCATACACAATCTACCAGCATCCATCGTAGTCGATCAAAAGCCGCTGGGCGGCAATGCGCGTTCAACAATAGGCACAGCTACCGACATTCAGCCATTGCTGAGGCTGCTGTTCTCACGCCTTGGCCAGCCATTCGTGGGCTATGCAAATGTATTCTCGTCCAATCATCCGCAAGGAATGTGCCCTACCTGCCAAGGACTGGGTACGGTGAACGAGCTTGACCTTGACCTCCTGCTCGATCGCAGCAAGTCTTTGAATCAAGGAGCAATCAAGTTCCCCACGTTTGCCCCCGGCACGTTCCGCTGGAAGCGATATGCCTGCTCCGGCATGTTCGACTGTGATAAGCCGCTGGCCGATTACACCCCAGCGGAACAACAAACACTCCTGTACGCTGACGATCTTGTCGTGAGCAATCCGTTGCCTGGATGGCCGTCGTCAGCGCGATATCAGGGCATAGTTCCGCGCTTTCGGCGCGCCTATCTGGAACATGAACCCAGCCGGCTGACTCAGGCCGAGCGAGAAGGACTCGCCCGCGTCATCACACGCCAGCAGTGCCCGGCGTGTAGTGGTGCGCGGCTTAATCCGACCATTCTGTCCTGCAAAATCAACGGTAATTCCATCGCGGATTGCGCCAGCCTGCAAATTTCCGACCTGTTAGCTTTTATTCGCACAATCAATGCCAAACCTGTCGCCCCGGTAGTGTCCGCCATCATCGAAAGGCTGGAACAGATGTGTGCCATTGGCCTGGACTACCTGGACCTGAGCCGGGAAACTGCCAGCTTGTCAGGTGGGGAATCCCAGCGGGTGAAGATGGTTCGCCATCTTGGTAGCAGTCTCACTGACATAGCTTACATCTTTGATGAGCCCAGCGCAGGGCTGCATCCGCGCGACGTCCATCAACTTAGCGTTTTGCTACGCAGCCTGCGTGACAAGGGCAATACTGTCCTGGTGGTGGAACACAACCCAGACATCATAGCTATTGCCGATCATGTAATAGACATGGGGCCTGGCGCCGGGAAAAACGGCGGCCATATTGTGTACCAGGGCAATGTCACAGGTTTGCGGCAGGCCAACACATTGACAGGACGTTACATGCGGCAGGGCGCCGCACTTATGAAACATAAACCGCGCGCTGCGACGGGACAGATCGCACTGCATGGTCTTTCGTTGCATAATCTGCACGATGTTAACGTTTCTATACCTACAGGCGTACTGACCGTGGTGACCGGCGTCGCCGGTTCCGGCAAAAGCACGCTCGTCAACCGCCTTTTGCCCCGTTATTACCCCCATGCCGTCCTGATTGACCAGAAAAGTTTAGGGGGAACGCGGCGCTCGTCGGTTGCAACCTACATTGGCGTACTTGACGAGATTCGCGCGTGTTTCGCGAAGTCCAGTGGTCAGCCCGCAAGCCTGTTCAGTAGCAATGCTCAAGGTGCATGTCCGATCTGTAAGGGCCTGGGATCAGTTCTGACCGATCTGGCTTTTATGGACAGCGTGGAAACACCTTGTGATGCCTGCGGCGCTACGGGGTTCAACCATACGGCACGCGCCATCACATGGATGGGCTGTAATATTGCTCATGTTTTGGCCTTATCCGTGGAACAAGCACTGAAATATTTTCATTCCTGCCAGCTCGTTATTGAACCATTGCTTCGACTCGCCAAAGTTGGATTAGGTTACTTATCACTGGGACAACGCTTGAATACGCTTTCTGGCGGCGAGCGCCAGCGTTTAAAACTGGCCTCCAGCCTGGCCGCAGAAGGTAGCCTTTATGTCTTTGACGAGCCGACTTCTGGTCTGCATATGTCTGATGTGGAGCGGCTGCTTGCAATTTTTGATGACCTTACTCAGCGAGGTTGTACCGTCATCGTGGTTGAACACAACCTAAACGTCATAGCTTATGCAGACTGGTTGATAGAAATGGGACCCGGGGCGGGCAAACAAGGAGGAAGGATCATTTTCCAGGGCTTACCTGCAACCATGCTCGACGCCCCGGAATCAGTGACCGGACCGTTCCTTCGGCAACACTTCATCGGGGCTACGGCAAAGTAAAATATGGAATGCAGAGTGGTATTGCATCCACAGCGTCGCCGAAAAATATCTACTTCATCCGGTATTGTCGGTAAGGCGCAATTGAGCAATCAACGCTGTCGAGCACGATGAAAAACTGAAAAAAGACCAGCGCGACAGAAGATAAGCGAGCGGGCTTTCGCCCGCTCGATAACTACAGCCTCACCGGCTTGATATGCCAGATCTCATCCGCATACTCCTGGATGGTGCGGTCAGAGGAGAAATACCCCATATTGGCGATATTCAGCGCGGCGCGGCGCTGCCACTCTTCCGGTTTGCGATAAAGCTCATCCACCTTATCCTGCGTATCCACATAGCTACGGTAATCCGCCAGCAGCTGATAGTGATCGCCGAAGTTCACCAGCGAATCAAACAGGTTGCGGTAGCGGCCTGGCTCCTGCGGGCTGAATACGCCAGAAGCGATCTGCGTCAATACCTGATGCAGCTCGGCATCCTCTTCATAATATTTACGCGGGTTATAGCCGCCAGTGCGCAATGCTTCGACCTGCGGCGTGGTGTTGCCGAAAATAAAGATATTCTCCTCGCCGATGTGCTCAAGCATCTCGACATTCGCGCCGTCCAGCGTCCCTATGGTCAGCGCGCCGTTAAGCGCGAATTTCATATTGCTGGTGCCCGATGCCTCGGTGCCTGCCGTCGAAATCTGCTCGGAGAGATCCGCCGCCGGAATAATGATCTGCGCCAGGCTAACGCTGTAGTTGGGAATAAACACCACCTTCAGCTTGTTCTTCACCTGCGGATCGTTGTTGATCACGCTCGCCACATCATTGATCAGATGAATGATATGTTTGGCCGTGTAGTAGGCCGAAGCCGCCTTGCCTGCAAAGATATTAACGCGCGGCACCCAGTCGGCGGTGGGATCGGCCTTGATGCGGTTATAGCGAGTAATAACGTGCAGCACGTTCAACAGCTGACGTTTATATTCGTGGATACGCTTGATCTGCACGTCAAACAGCGCGTTAGGATCGAGCACCACGTCCATGTTTTTTGCCACCCAGTCCGCCAGGCGACGCTTGTTATCGAACTTGGCGTCGGCCACTTTTTCGATAAACGCCGGATAGTCGATTTTCTGGTTCAGCTCGGCGAGCTGGCTGAGATCGGTACGCCAGGTGCGGCCAATCTCTTCGTCCAGCAGTTCTGACAGTGCGGGGTTAGCCAGCGCCAGCCAGCGGCGCGGCGTAACGCCGTTGGTTTTGTTGCAGAAGCGGCCCGGGAACAGACGAGCGAAGTCAGCGAACAGCGACTGCACCATCAGGTTAGAGTGCAGCTCGGAAACGCCGTTGACCTTGTGGCTCACTACTACCGCCAGCCACGCCATACGAATACGACGGCCATTGTTTTCATCAATGATCGAGATGCGCGACAGCAGATCCCAGTCATCCGGGTAGTACTCCTGAATCGTCTTCAGGAAGTAGTCGTTAATCTCGAAGATAATGCCGAGATGGCGCGGCAGGATCTTGCCGATCATTTCCACCGGCCAGGTTTCCAGCGCCTCGCTCATCAGCGTGTGGTTGGTGTAGGAGAAGACCTGACAGGTCACTTCAAACGCATCGTCCCAGGTAAACTTATGATCGTCGATCAACAGACGCATCAGTTCCGGGATCGCCAGCACCGGGTGGGTATCGTTAAGGTGGATGGCGATCTTATCCGCCAGGTTGTCCCAGGTTTTATGCATCTGCCAGTGGCGGTTAAGAATATCCTGCACCGTGGCGGAAACCAGGAAATATTCCTGACGCAGACGCAGCTCCCGGCCTGAATAGGTGGAATCGTCGGGATAGAGCACGCGCGAGACGTTTTCAGAGTGGTTTTTATCTTCAACCGCCGCAAAGTAATCGCCCTCGTTAAACTTGCCGAGATTGATTTCATTGCTCGCCTGCGCGCCCCACAGGCGCAGCGTATTGGTGGCGTCGGTATCGAAGCCGGGGATGATTTGATCGTACGCCATGGCGACAATCTCCTCGGTCTCCAGCCAGCGGACTTTCGCCCCTTCATGCTGGATGCGGCCGCCGAAACGCACTTTGTAGCGCGTGTTATAGCGCTGGAATTCCCACGGATTGCCATATTCCAGCCAGTAATCGGGCGACTCTTTTTGCTCGCCGTCGATAATGTTCTGTCTGAACATGCCGTAATCGTAACGAATGCCGTAGCCGCGTCCCGGCAGGCCCAGCGTGGCGAGCGAGTCGAGAAAACAGGCGGCTAACCGTCCGAGGCCGCCGTTGCCGAGGCCGGGATCGTTCTCTTCTTCCATCAGATCGGCAAGGTTCAGGCCCATCTCATCCAGTGCCTGATTGAGATCGTCATAAATGCCCATTGCCATCAACGCGTTGCCTAACGTCCGGCCCAGCAGAAACTCCATCGACAGGTAGTAAACCTGACGTACATCCTGCGAAAGCTGCGCGCGGCTGGAGCGCAGCCAGCGCTCCACCATACGGTCGCGCACCGCCAGCAGCGAGGCGTTGAGCCAGTCATGCTGGTTCGCCACAGAAGGATCTTTACCGATGGTGAACATCAGCTTATAGGCAATCGAGTGTTTCAACGCTTCGACCGTCAGTGTCGGCGACGTATAGTTGAAAGGAGCATTCATATCAGTTATCCCAGTCTCTCGTTACAGCAAACGTTGGTAAAGATCGCGGTAAGCCTGCGCGGCCACTTGCCAACTAAAATCCATCCCCATCGCCTGTCGCTGAACGTAACGCCACAGAGAAGGGCGGGACCACAATACAAAAGCACGTCGAATCGCCCGTAACAGCGACCAGGCGTTGCTGTCTTCAAAGCTGAACCCGCTGGCGATGCCGTCGGCAAGGTTTTCCAGCGAACTGTCGTTAACCGTATCGGCAAGGCCGCCCGTACGCCGCACCAGCGGCAGAGTGCCATATTTCAGGCCGTAGAGCTGCGTCAGACCGCAGGGTTCGAAGCGGCTCGGCACCATAATGACGTCCGCGCCACCGACAATGCGGTGCGAGAAAGCCTCATGGTAGCCAATCTGCACGCCAACGCTGCCGGGATGCTCTGCCGCCGCGGCCAGGAAGCCCTGTTGCAGCTCGGCGTCCCCCTGCCCCAGCAGTACCAGCTGGCCGCCCTGCGCCAGCAGGCCAGGCAGCGCTTCCAGCACCAGATCCAGCCCTTTCTGCCGCGTCAGACGACTGATCACCGCAAACACCGGCACGCTGTCATCGACCTTCAGCCCCATCGCGATCTGTAGCTGACGTTTATTCTCAGCCTTCGCTTCCAGCGTGTCGCGGTTGTAGCGCGCGCTGAGCAGCAAATCGTGCGCCGGATCCCAGATACCGGGATCGACACCGTTCAGGATGCCGCTCAGACGCCCTTCACGCAGCCGCTGCTCCAGCAGCGCCTCCATACCGTAGCCAAACTCTGGACGCGTGATTTCATGCGCATAAGTCGGGCTGACGGCCGTGACGTGATCGGCGTAGAAAAGGCCCGCCTTCAGGTAGGAGATCTGACCGTAGAACTCCAGCCCGTGCATATCGAAGAATTCTACAGGCAGCTCGATTTCATCCAGATGACGGGCGTTGAAGAGTCCCTGGTACGCCAGGTTGTGTACGGTAAACACGGATTTTGCCGGTCGTCCGCGCGCTTCCAGATAGGCGCAGGTGAGACCCGCATGCCAGTCGTGCGCATGCACGATATCGGGCTGCCAGTACGTATCTAGCCCGCAAGCGATTTCACAGCCCATCCAGCCAAGCAGAGCAAAGCGCAGATAGTTATCCACGTAGGCGAACTGCGACGTATCGTGATACGGGCTGCCGGGTCGATCGTAAAGCTCCGGCACGTCGATCAGATAGATACCCACGCCGTTGAAATGGCCAAACAGCAGCCGTGTCGGACCGGCGAAGGTTTGCAATTCGGCCACGACCTCCGTTTCAGGAATCCCCTTGCGCAGGTCGGGAAAAGCGGGCAACAGCACCCGCGTATCCGTTCCGTCCGCAATTTGCGCCTGTGGCAATGCCCCAACAACATCAGCCAACCCGCCGGTTTTTAGCAGCGGAAAAAGTTCTGAACAGACATGTAAAACCTGCATCCTCGGCCTCTTAATTAGTGATCGGGCGCGATCCTCGCGTCGATTATATGGTGCTTTTTATCGTTGGCGGCTACGCGCTGGCCAGCCTGGCAAGCATGGCGCGTGTGACCAGAACGATACCCTCTTCTGAACGGTAAAACCGACGACTGTCCTCGTCAGGATTCTCTCCTATCACCATGCCTTCCGGCAGCACGCAGGCGCGGTCGATGACGCAACGACGCAGGCGGCAGGATCGTCCTACCACCACGTCAGGCAGCAGTACGGCGGAATCGATATTGCAAAAAGAGTTAATACGCACGCGTGGGAACAGAACGGAATTCACCACGACGGAGCCAGAGATGATGGTGCCGCCGGAGATCAGCGAATTCATCGTCATTCCATGGCTGCCCGAGCGGTCCTGCACAAACTTGGCGGGCGGCAACGGCTCCATATGCGTCCGGATCGGCCAGGTATGGTCATACATATCCAGTTCCGGCGTCACCGATGCGAGATCGAGATTCGCTCGCCAGTAAGCCTCCAGCGTCCCCACGTCGCGCCAGTAGGGCGGCGAGTTTTCATCCTGCTGTACGCAGGAGAGCGTAAACGAATGGGCATACCCTTCGCCGCTCGCCACTACCTTCGGCAGAATATCTTTGCCGAAGTCGTGATTAGATTCAGGCTCCTGCAGATCTTCCTCCAGCAACTGATAGAGATAATCGGCGTTAAACACGTAGATCCCCATACTGGCGAGCGCCTGCGTATCGTCGCCTGGCATAGCGGGCGGCTGCGGCGGCTTCTCTACAAAGTCGATCACTTTATTGTTTTCATCCACGGCCATCACGCCAAAGGCGGTCGCTTCGTGAAGCGGCACAGGCAGGCAGGCGATGGTGCACTTCGCGTTGGCGTCGACGTGGTCGAGCAGCATGCGCGAATAGTCCATTTTATAAATATGATCGCCAGCCAGAATCACGATGTACTGCGCCTGATAGCGGCGAATAATATCGAGATTCTGCGTTACGGCGTCTGCGGTGCCGCGATACCAGTGTTCCGTTAAGGTACGCTGCTGCGCCGGCAGCAGATCCACAAACTCATTCATCTCTTCGTTGAAGATAGACCAGCCGCGCTGAACGTGCTGCGTTAGCGTGTGCGACTGATACTGGGTAATGACGCCGATACGGCGGATCCCCGAGTTAATGCAGTTTGAGAGCGCAAAATCGATAATGCGAAACTTACCGCCGAAGTGTACGGCCGGCTTGGCGCGTTTGGCGGTCAGGTCTTTCAGGCGCGTGCCTCTTCCCCCGGCGAGGATTAGCGCAACAGTCTGTGTAGGGAGCTGGCGGGCCAGCATCAGGTGATCAGTTCTGTCTAATTTAACCATGTCTGACTCCTTATGATTGCTTTTGGAACACGCACACACCGTGTGCGGGACCATGCCAGACAGTCGACAAAATGGGATTGTCATCCCCGGCGAAAGGAGGAACGGCACGCCATTCTCCGTCTGGTAAGGCGATGTCACTCACCGAATCCGTGGCGTTTATTGTTATTAACCAGCGGCCGGAGAGCAGAATCTGCATTCTGTGCGCCTTCTGTTCCCACTCCTCTCGCTGCAGTGGCCTGCCGCTGGAATTTAGCCACTGCACATTGCCGTCGCCCTCTTGCCACCAGCGATCGGCGGTTAACGCCGGGATCTGCTGACGCAAACGGATCAGGGCGGCGGTAAAATCTACCAGACTGCTCTCTTCTTCCTGCCAGTCGAGCCAGGTCAGGAGGTTATCCTGACAGTAGGCATTATTGTTGCCGCGCTGGCTGTGGCCGCGCTCGTCGCCCGCGAGCAGCATCGGGGTACCCTGCGCCAGCAGCAGCGAGGTCAGCAGCGCATGGGCGCTAAGGCGGCGACGCTCAATCACGTCAAAGTTGGCGCGCAGCCCCTCCACGCCGTGGTTGTGACTGAAATTGCCGTTGCTGCCGTCGCGGTTGTCCTCGCCGTTGGCCTGATTGTGCTTATGGTTAAAGCTCACCAGGTCGCGCAGCGTAAAGCCGTCGTGCGCGGTAATCAGGTTAACGGCGGCGTGCGGCAGTCGGCCGTCACGCTGAAACAGGTCGCTGGAAGCGGCGAAGCGCCGGGCGAACGCGCCGTTGCTGACGTCGCGATGCAGCCAGAAGCGCCGCATATCGTCGCGGAAATGGTCATTCCACTCGGCGAACAGGGGCGGAAAATTGCCGACCTGATAGCCGCCAGGGCCGATATCCCAGGGTTCAGCGATCAGCTTGACCGTTGAGAGCAGCGGGCAGGCTTTGATCGCCTCAAACAGCGGCGCATGCGCTGAAAAATCGGGCGTGCGTCCCAGCACCGACGCCAGGTCGAAGCGAAAGCCATCGACATGGCAGACGCGCACCCAGTAGCGCAGCGCCTCTAGCGCCCAGTTCATCACCTGGGGATCGCTGAGGTTCAGGGTATTGCCGCATCCGGTCCAGTTTTC
Organism: Pantoea sp. UBA5923; assembly: GCF_002431095.1. Taxonomy (NCBI): domain Bacteria; kingdom Pseudomonadati; phylum Pseudomonadota; class Gammaproteobacteria; order Enterobacterales; family Erwiniaceae; genus Pantoea; species Pantoea sp. UBA5923. Next base: position 46,047 of record NZ_DJDN01000027.1, read on the forward strand.
ATATTCGCCCTGCGGGTTAAGCCAGTAATAGCTGGCGTTATCGACGCCGCGCAGCGACAGCGTCGGGCCGATCTCCTCCAGCTCGGCGGTGTGGTTGAACACCACGTCCAGCACCACTTCAATGCCCGCCGCGTGCAGATTTTTTACCGCCTGCTGAAACTCCTGCAGAGGCGTTGCGCTTTCCTGCGAGGCGTAGCGCGGATCGACGGCCCAGAGGGCGAAAGGGTTATAGCCCCAGTAGTTGCTTAGCCCAAGGCGCTGCAGGCGCGGCTCGCTGGCGAAATGGGCCACCGGCAGCAGCTCCAGCGTGGTAATGCCAAGATGGCGCAGGTAGTTCACCATAACAGGATGGCCGAGCGCGGCGTAAGTCCCGCGCAGCGATTCCGGAATTTCCGGATGTCGCTGCGTTAATCCGCGGACGTGCGCCTCGTAAATCACCGTGTTGCCCCAGGGCGTGCGCGGGGCGATATCCCCTTCCCAGTCGAAATCCTCCGCTACCACCAGCGATTTAGGCGCTACCGCGGCGTTGTCCTGCTCATCAGGCCGATCGATGCCGCCATACATGCGCGCGTCGTCCGTCACTTCGCCCTCTACTGCGCGGGCGCAGGGATCGACCAGCAGCTTTGCCGGATTAAAGCGGTGCCCACGCTCCGGCGCCCAGGGGCCGTAGACGCGGAAGCCGTAGCGCTGGCCCGGTTTCAGCGCGGATACATAGCCGTGCCAGATATCGCCGGTACGCGCCGTAAGTTCGAAACGCCGCTCTTGCCCCTCGTTAAACAGGCAGAGTTCGACGCGCTCGGCATGCCGGGAAAAGAGCGTAAAGTTTACGCCCTTGCCGTCGTAACTGGCGCCAGGCGGCTCAGCACGTCCCGGAAGCAGCGTCATTCCGCCTCCTTCACCAGCCAGATGGTAGCGAGCGGCGGCAGCGTCAGCGACAGCGACAGCGGTCGGTTATGGCTGTAGATCTCATCGGTATGCACCACCGGGTTGCGCGTATCGCTGCCGTGATAGCTGTGCTGGTCGGTGTTGAGCACTTCGCGCCAGTTGCCTGCCTGATTAACGCCGAAGCGATAGTTATGGCGCGGCACCGGCGTAAAGTTGCTGGCGACGATAATCTCGTTGCCTTCGCGATCGCGACGCACAAAGACGAACACCGAATTTTCACGATCGTCGACAACCAGCCACTCGAAGCCAGCGGGATCGAAATCGAGCTGATGGAGCGGCGTATAGTGGCGATAGGTATGGTTCAGGTCGCGCACCAGCCGCTGTACGCCGTGGTGCCAGTTATCGGCCCCCTCCAGCAGATGCCAGTCAAGGCTGACGTCGTGATTCCACTCTTTGCCCTGAGCGAATTCGCCGCCCATAAACAGCAGTTTTTTGCCGGGGAAGGCCCACATCCAGCCGTAGTAGGCGCGCAGGTTGGCGAACTTCTGCCAGGCGTCGCCAGGCATACGGTCAAGCAGCGATTTCTTGCCGTGTACCACTTCGTCATGAGAGAGCGGCAACATAAAGTTTTCGGTGTAGTTGTACATCATGCCGAAGCTCATCAGATCGTGATGATGGCTGCGGTACACCGGGTCGAGCTTCATGTAGTCGAGCGTGTCGTGCATCCAGCCCAGGTTCCACTTGTACCAGAAGCCGAGGCCGCCCGCTTCCGGCGGACGCGACACGCCGTCGAAGTCGGTAGACTCTTCGGCGATGGTGACGCTGCCTGGCGCTGTGCGCCCCAGCGTGCGGTTGGTGTAGCGCAGAAAGGCAATGGCTTCGAGGTTTTCACGGCCGCCATAATGGTTCGGCACCCATTCGCCTTCGGCGCGGCTGTAGTCGCGGTAAATCATCGAGGCCACCGCATCGACACGCAGTCCGTCGATGCCGCAGCGCTCTATCCAGTAAAGCGCGTTGCCCGCCAGATAGTTGCTCACTTCGCGGCGGCCAAAGTTGTAGATCAGGGTGTTCCAGTCCTGGTGATAGCCTTCGCGCGGATCGCTGTGCTCATAAAGTTCGGTGCCGTCAAACTTCGCCAGGCCAAAATCGTCGCTCGGGAAATGTCCCGGCACCCAGTCCAGCAGCACGTTAAGGCCCGCCTCGTGCGCGGCGTTGATAAAGTAAAGGAATTCGTCGCGCGTGCCGAAGCGCCGCGTCGGCGCATACATGCCGAGCGGCTGATAACCCCAGCTGCCGTCGAAAGGATGCTCATTGACCGGCAGTAGTTCGATATGGGTAAAGCCCATCTCTTTGACGTAGGGCACCAGCTGCTCCGCCAGCTCTTTGTAGCTGAGCCAGAAATTATTCTCGGTATGACGCCGCCACGAGCCGAGATGCACCTCATAGACAGAAATCGGCGCGTCAAAGTTGTTGCGCGCCTTACGCTCCTCAGGCATCTCGACCTTCGGCGGCAGGCCGCAAATCATCGACGCCGTTTGCGGACGCATTTGCGCCTCAAACGCGTAGGGATCCGCTTTAATGCGCAGATGACCTGTATGATCGACGATTTCGAACTTGTAGAGCTGCCCGTTGAACGCGCCAGGCACGAACAGCTCCCAGATGCCCATTTCACGGCGGAAGCGCATTGGATGGCGACGGCCATCCCAGAAGTTGAAATCGCCTACCACTGAAACGCGCTGCGCGTTGGGCGCCCAGACGCTAAAGCGCGTGCCGTGTACGTCGTCAATCACCGCAGCGTGCGCGCCCAGGGTTTCGTATGGACGCAGATGAGTCCCTTCCGCCAGCAGCCAGGCATCCATCTCCTGCAACAGCGGGCCGAAGCGATAGGCGTCGTCGATCAGGTTTTGCTGACCGTGCCAGTCCACCGCCAGCTGGTAGCGAAACATATTCTTGCGGCGCGGCACCACCGCGCTGAAAAAGCCGCGCGGATCGAGGCATTTCAGCTGGGCGACTTTACGCCCCGTGTTGGTTTCGATAACCCATACTTCCGAAGCGTCGGGCAGCAGCGCCCTGACTTCCAGCCCGTTGGCTGTCTGGTGCATCCCCAGTAAGGCGAAGGGATCGGAATAATTACCCGCAAACAGGGCATTGATCGCCAGGCGATCGGGAAGCTCTGACATGACTTTCTTCCTGTGATTATGTGGCAGGCGAAATGAGCGCGGCTTTTGCCACGCATCAGGTGCGCTGCTCTTCATTGAGCCATGCGTACAACGGCAGAGAAAGGAAACCGCTCCGTGGGAAAATAACTTTGCCGTGTACAACAACTATTCAGTGCGAAATGCAAAACAGTCAACAACCGGCACATCATTGTTAAATCATAGCTTGGGCTTGCAAGTTGCCAGCCCGGAAAGCAAAAAATTATTGGCGGGGACGTAAAAAAGGGAAGCCGATCACTTACAGACGGTAAGCGGTTTGACTTATTTCAGAATAATCAGGTAAGAGGCCGGGAAAATCCCGGCCTCGCTTAGTTTTTTATTTTAATCCACCAGCAGACGCAACATGCGGCGCAGCGGCTCAGCTGCGCCCCACAGCAGCTGATCGCCGACGGTAAAGGCGGAAAGATACTCCGGCCCCATATTGAGCTTGCGCAGACGGCCGACCGGCGTAGTCAGCGTGCCGGTCACCGCCGCAGGCGTCAGTTCGCGCATGGTCAGCTCGCGGTCATTAGGCACGACTTTCACCCACTCGTTATGCGACGCCAGCAGCTGTTCGATCTCCGTCAGCGGCACATCTTTTTTCAGCTTCAGGGTAAATGCCTGGCTGTGGCAGCGCAGCGCGCCAACGCGCACGCACAGGCCATCGACTGGAATCGTCTGCTGCGTGCCGAGGATTTTGTTGGTTTCCGCCTGGCCTTTCCACTCTTCGCGGCTCTGGCCGTTGTCGAGCTGCTTATCGATCCAGGGAATCAGACTGCCAGCCAGCGGCACGCCGAAGTTATCGGTAGGCAAGGTGCCGGAGCGGGTCAGCTCGGTGACGCTGCGCTCGATGTCGAGAATGGCCGAAGCGGGATCCTGCAGCGAGGTGGCGACGTGGTTATGCAGCATGCCCATCTGCGTCAGCAGCTCACGCATATGGCGCGCGCCACCGCCGGAAGCGGCCTGGTAAGTGGCGACCGAAGCCCACTCCACCAGATTCTGGGCAAACAGACCGCCCAGCGACATCAGCATCAGGCTGACGGTGCAGTTGCCGCCGACGAAGGTCTTAATGCCTTTGTCGAGGCCCTGGCGAATCACCTGATGGTTTACCGGATCGAGAATAATGATGGCGTCATCTTTCATGCGCAGCGTTGAAGCCGCGTCAATCCAGTAGCCCTGCCAGCCGCTTTCACGCAGCTTTGGATAGACTTCACTGGTATAATCGCCGCCCTGACAGGTGATAATGATATCCAGCGCCTTGAGCGCCTCAATATCAAACGCATCCTGCAGCGCACCTGTGGACTTGCCGCCAAACGTCGGCGCAGACTGTCCCAGCTGCGAAGTGGAGAAGAAGACCGGATTAATAACGTCAAAATCACGCTCTTCGCTCATGCGCGACATCAGCACGGAGCCGACCATACCGCGCCAACCAACAAAACCTACATTCTTCATTTTCTGTCCGTCTCAGTCAGCGATAACAGCCGACCTGCTTACCGAAGGGAAGAACGGAATGGTGTTTTCACTCCGCTCTGCGTCATAAATGGATTTACCTGTGAACAACAACTCTACAAAATGCAGCTTTTCTGGCAAGTGAATTAATTCGATTAAGCCAACTTTTTCAGCAGCGCGGCTAATAACCTCGCGCCGGGATGTAAGGGATAACGTAAAACAAATGACTGAAATGATTTCTGCGACCATTTTACTGCTGCTTATTATGGATCCGCTGGGCAACCTGCCGATTTTTATGTCGGTATTAAAGCACCTGGAGCCGAAGCGGCGGCGTGCGGTATTGATCCGCGAGCTGCTGATTGCGCTGGTGCTGATGCTGCTGTTTCTGTTCGCGGGCGAACGCATTCTGACCTTTCTTAATCTGCGCACCGAAACGGTCTCGATTTCTGGCGGCGTGATCCTGTTTCTTATCGCTATTCGCATGATTTTCCCGTCGGGCGAAAGCAGCACCAGCGGCCTGCCCGCCGGCGAGGAGCCGTTCCTGGTGCCGCTGGCGATCCCGCTGGTTGCCGGCCCCTCGCTGCTCGCCACGCTGATGCTGCTGTCACATCAGTACCCTAATCAGATGGGGCACCTTGTCGGCGCGCTGCTGATCGCCTGGGGCGTGACGGTAACGATTCTGCTGCTGTCGGGCCTGTTTTTACGGCTGCTGGGCGACAAAGGCGTCAATGCGCTGGAGCGCCTGATGGGGTTGATTTTGATTATGCTGGCGACGCAGATGTTCCTCGACGGTATTCGGGTCTATCTGAAGCTATAGCGATGTTGCGCACTGCAACAGGGCCATAACCTCTAACATTGTGTGGTTTTGGATTGATTAAGGTTTCGCTGCGTACTATTGCGCCGTTTACATCTTAATCTCACCCCAGGACCCCATAATGAAAACCGCTCAACCCGCTCAGCCAGGCCGCCGATCGCTTCTGAAAAAAACGCTGACCCTTTCTGCTCTCTCCGTAACAGGCGTCGGCGTGCTGAGTTTGCCGACTCTCTCCTTTGCCGCTTCGCTGAGTAAAGCGGAACGCGACGCCATGACACCGGATGCGGTGATTGAACATTTTAAACAAGGCAATCTGCGCTTTCGGGAAAATCGCCCGCTGAAGCACGACTATCTGGCGCAAAAGCGCAGCAGCCTTGCCGGGCAGTATCCGGCGGCCGTTATCCTGAGCTGTATTGATTCGCGCGCGCCGGCGGAAATTGTGCTGGACGCCGGAATCGGCGAGACCTTTAACGCGCGCGTCGCGGGCAATATCAGCAATCGCGACATGCTGGGCAGCATGGAATTCGCCTGCGCCGTTGCTGGCGCAAAAGTGGTGCTGGTAATGGGGCATACGCGCTGCGGCGCGGTGCGCGGCGCTATTGATAATGCGGAGCTGGGCAACCTGACCGGCCTGCTGGATGAAATTAAGCCAGCTATCGCACAAACCCTTTACAGCGGCGAGCGTACCGGCAGCAATTACGATTTCGTCGATGCGGTAGCGCGTAAAAATGTTGAGCTGACTATAGAGAACATCCGTAAAAACAGCGCGGTGCTGAAGGCGCTGGAAGATCAGAAAAAAATCAAAATCGTCGGCGGCATGTACCATCTCTCCGGCGGCAAGGTTGAGTTTTTCGAGGCGTAGCAGAGGAGCCGCCGCACGCTGGCGCGGCGGCTCAGGATTTACGACAGCAGTTGAAAGGCAATCATGCCGACAATCGCGCCGACGGTGCCGAGAATGGTTTCCATCAGCGTCCAGGTCTTCAGCGTTTCTCCTTCGGTCGCGCCGGTAAAGCGGCCGAACAGCCAGAAACCCGCGTCGTTAACGTGGCTGATAATAATGGAGCCGCCGCCAATGCAGATAGAGAGCGCCGCCAGCTGCGCGCCGCTGTAGTGCAGCGGTTCGATAACCGGCATCACCAGCCCGACCGTCGTGAGGCAGGCAACCGTCGCTGAGCCCTGAATCACGCGCACCGCGCCGGACAGGATAAAGCAGGCCAGCGCAACGGGCAGTCCCGCGCCGGTCAGCGCGTGGCCCAGCACCGGGCCGACGCCGGAATCCACCAGCACCTGCTTGAACACGCCGCCTGCGCCGATGACCAGCAAAATAATGCCCGCGGGTTGCAGCGCGCTGCCGCACACCTGCATCACTTTCTCTTTATCCATACCCTGACGGTAAGCCAGACCGTAAATTGCCACCAGGCAGGCGAGCAGAATCGCCGTAAAAGGATGGCCGATAAACTCCAGCCATTCATACAGCGTAGAGCCTTGCTCGGTGAAGCGCGCGCCGATGGTCTTTAGCCCTACCAGCATGAGCGGGAACAGGATCAATGCCAGGCTGAAGCCGAACGACGGCAGCTTCGCCGCGTCCACGTCCGGCTGATGATCTTCCGGCGGCGCGCTAAAGGTTACGCGGCGCGCAATCAGCGAGCCAAACAGCGGACCGGCGATCAGCATGCCGGGAATCGCAGCGCAGAGCCCCAGTAAAATCATCCAGCCGAAATCGGCGTGCATCTGCGAAGCCAGCAGCATCGGCGCGGGGCCAGGCAGCAGAAAGGCCGCCGACGCCGCCACGCCGGCGAACAGCGGGATCACCAGCTTCACCAGGTTGTCATGGGTGCGGCGCGCCACCGCGAAGGCGATGCTGATCAACAGCACCACCGCCACTTCAAAAAAGAGCGGCAGCGCGCAGATAAGACCCGCGATGCCCATCGCATAATGCGCGCGGCTTTCGCCGAAGGTTTTCAGCATGCGGATAGCGATTTGATCGACCGCGCCCGTCTCATGCAGGATTTTGCCGAACATCGCGCCCAGCGCGACAACAATAGCCAGAAAGCCCAGCGTGCCACCCATGCCCTTCTGCATGGTGTCCGCGATCTTGTCCAGCGGCATGCCGGAGCAGAGACCCGCGCCAATCGAAACCAGCATCAGGGCGACAAAGGCGTGCATACGCGCTTTCATCACTAAAAAAAGCAGCAGCAGGACAGAGCCTGCTGCGGTTAACACCAGCGTTGCGGTACTCATGACTAACCCTTGTTGATGGCTTTCTCGATAGCCGCAACCGTAGCCGCAACAACTTCGTCAACGGAGTGATTGATATCCACCGTCAGTACGTCCGGTTCATCAGCGCCCGGCTCTTCCAGCGTGGCGAACTGCGTCACCAGCATTTGGGGTTTAAAGAAGTGGCCTTTACGCGCCTTCAGGCGTGACTCGATGGTGTCGAAATCGCCCTTGAGGTAGATAAAGCGCAGATTGTCATTGCCCTGACGCAGGATGTCGCGGTAACGCTTTTTCAGCGCGGAGCAGACGATAATGGAGATTGCCTGCGTACGCTGCATGGCGAACGCAGCGTCATTGAGCGCCTGCAGCCACGGCTGACGATCGTTGTCGTCCAGCGGATGGCCTTCGGCCATTTTTAAGATATTGGTGCGCGGATGGAGAAAGTCGCCGTCGAGAAAAGCGGTATTGAGCTGGTGAGAAACCTGATTAGCGACAACGGATTTACCGCTGCCTGAAACGCCCATCAAAATAAAGACGTGATGCGACGAGGATTGAGTGGTCATTTTTCTGCTCCGGCAGGTAAATTCGCCAATGTTACCGATAACAATAGTGGTTGCCATTGTGTTAAGCACATTACGGACTGGCAACCCTGTTTAGCCGGAAAAGCATGAAAGTGTGAGCTGACTCATAAAAACGCCAGATTCAGATGCTGCCGCCTTCGCTAATAGCAAAACCGATATCCAGCGGCGCGGAGACGCTAAAATCACCGCTGATGCGCGCCAGCAGCATGGCGGCCGCTTCACGTCCCATGCGTTCGCGCGGCGTCAGGACGGTGGCGAGCTTCGGCGTCACCACCTGACTAATATCATGGCCGTGAAATCCGGCGATCGCCATTTGCGACGGCACTTTTAATCCCTGACGCTGGCATTCGAACATGGCGCCGACGGCCAGGTCGTCGTTGGTGCAGAACAGGCTGTCGGTTTGCGGATAGCGACGCTGCGCCTCGCGCAGCAGCATGCCGCCCGCGCTGAAAGAGGAGGCCTCTTCCATCATCACGCTACGCGGCTCCAGCCCCGCTTCGCGCATCGCTTTCTCATAGCCCTGCTGTTTCTGCAGGGTGCGCTCATCGAGACGCGCCCCCAGGTAGACCGTATGGCGATGTCCTTTGCTCAATATGGCATGGGTCATCTGGCGCGCCGCTTCGACGTTATTGAATCCCACCGCCATATCCAGGCAGGGCGATACGCTGTCCATCATCTCAATTACCGGGATGCCCGCCACTTCCAGCATGCGCAGCGTGGCAGGCGTATGGGTGCGCTCGGTCAGGATCACGCCGTCGATGTTCCAGCCCAGCAGCGAACGCAGCTGCAGCTCCTCTTTTTGCGGACTATAGCCAAAATGGGCGACCAGCGTCTGGTAGCCCGCTTCATCCGTCACCGTTTCGATGCCGCGCAGAACGTCGGAGAAAACCTGATTGGTCAACGAAGGCAGCAGCACGCCGATGGCGCGGCTGGTGGCGTTAGAGAGCATATCCGGCGCGCGGTTGGGTATGTAGCCCAGCTCATCAAGCGCGACGGCGATCTTGTCGCGCAGCGGCGCGGAAACCTGCTCCGGATTGCGCAGGTAGCGGCTGACGGTCATTTTCGTTACGCCGACACGATCGGCAACGTCCTGTAATACCGGTCTTTTTTTCTTCATCGTAAGCGCCCAGGGTCACAATTACGACGAGTCTATCACTATTCGGCCGCAGATTTGTAAGCAGGGCGCGACAGTGCGCGCCCCGTCACCGCTTAGACCGGCGGCAGATCGAACAGCAGCACTTCCGCGTCGCTGCTGGCCTCAATCGTCAGGCTGGCTTCATCCCAGATAGCAAAAGCGTCACTAACCCCGGCGGTTTCGCCGTTAACGCGGATATCGCCTTTGACGACCTGAATCCAGACGCGGCGTCCCGTTTCAATCTCGACGGCATCTTTTTCGCCCGCGCTGAATACCCAGCGCGACAGTGTCATATCCTGATAGACCTTCAGCGAGCCTTCGCGCGCGTCGGGCGTCAGCACAAACTGGCGGCCTTTTACGTCGGGAAAACGGCGCTGAGCGTAACGCGGCTCAATGCCAGTACGCTCTGGAATAATCCAGATCTGATAAAGGTGCAGCGGGTCGCTGCTGCTGGCGTTGTACTCAGAGTGACGCACGCCGGTGCCCGCGCTCATGATCTGAAATTCCCCTGCCGGGATCTGCTCTTTATTCCCCATGCTGTCCTGATGCTCTACGGTGCCGGAAAGCACGTAGGTCAGGATCTCCATATCTTTATGCGGGTGAGTGCCGAAGCCCTGCCCGGCAGCAACCACATCTTCGTTAATGACGCGCAGCGCCGAGAAGCCCATAAAATTCGCATCGTGATAGCTGGCGAAAGAGAAAGTGTGCCAGCTATCAAGCCAGCCGTGGTTAGCGTGACCGCGTTCTTCTGCTTTGCGTAAGTAGATCATGTTCAGTTCTCCTCAATGTTTTAAAACAGTCTGAACCTGAGCCGAACCTATTGATAGCTGAAAAACTTCACGCCTCTGTTCAAAAATAGTGAACAAGCATGGAGAGGATGGTGAGCGCTGCTGAATGAGCTAACGGGGAAAGCGGGATAAAAAAAAGCCAGCACCCGGCTGGCTAAAAAATACTGGAAGCAATGTGAGCAATGTCGTGCTTTCCGGTTTGTCTGGCGACTCCCCGAGAACGCATCGCAATAATAATCATTATCATTCGCGTCTGTAAAGCCTTTTATGATCTTTTCTGTTGATTATTAATAAGATTTCCTTGATGTTTGAAGGGTTTTTCCGCCCACACAAGGAGAAAGAAAATGAGCGAGATTGTTGTTCGACACGTAACGCCTGATGATGCCGCCGCCCTGCTGCATATCTACAGTCAGCCGGACACCATGGCGAATACGCTACATCTCCCGCTACCTTCGCTGCAAAAGTGGCAGGAGCGGCTAAACAATCTTTCTCCGACGGGACATTCGCTGGTGGCCTGCATTGAAGGAAAAGTTGTCGGACAGCTGACGCTGGAGGTCATTGCCACCGCGCGTCGCCGCCACTGCGCCACCCTGGGCATGGGGGTCGATCAGGATTATCGCAACCGCGGCGTCGGCAAAGCGCTGCTCGGCGCGGCGGTGGATCTCTGTGATAACTGGCTACAGGTCACGCGCATGGAGCTGACGGTGTTTGCCGACAACCCTGCCGCCATCGCTTTGTATCGCCATTTCGGTTTTGAAATCGAGGGGACAGCGAAGGGATATGCTATGCGGCAGGGCGAAATGATCGATACGCACTATATGGCGCGGCTGAAATAGAAAACGGGGCCAGACCGCTGGCCCCGTCTGTTTCTCTGGCTTAATATCCGGCGCTCAGGTCCCCTGGGGTACGCGGGTCCGATGCGCCGTACAGCGTACCGTCCGGCCCAATCATAATGCTCTGCGTACTGCCCATCGCAGGCAGCACCTTCACATGCTGACCCTTGCTCTCCAGCAAACGCAGCGTATCGGGGCTAAACCCTTTCTCAACGCGCAGCTGATCCGGCAGCCACTGATGGTGGAAACGCGGCGCACTGGTCGCTTCCGCGACGTTCATCCCGAAATCGACGCTGTTTACCACCATTTGCAGCACCGTGGTAATAATGCGGCTGCCTCCAGGACTGCCGGTGACCAGCCAGGTTTTGCCCCCTTTCGCCACAATGGTCGGCGACATCGAAGAGAGCGGGCGCTTGGCGGGCTGCACCGCGTTCGCTTCGCCGCCGACTAAGCCGTAAACGTTCGGCGTACCCGGCTTCGCGGAGAAGTCATCCATCTCATTATTCAGCAGAATGCCGCTGTTACCCGCCACGATGCCGCTGCCGAAATTGGTGTTAAGGGTGTAAGTTACCGCTACCGCTGTGCCCTGCTTGTCTACCACCGAGAAGTGCGTGGTCTGGTTGCTCTCATAAGGCTCCAGCTTGCCGGGCTTGATCTCGCTCGACGGACGCGCTTTCGCCACGTCAATCTGCTGCGCGATCGACTTCGCGTAGGCTTTGCTGGTCAGCGCCTGCCAGGGCACTTTTACAAAATCGGGATCGCCGAGGTACTCCGAGCGGTCAGCATAGGCGTACTTCTCTGCTTCGGCGATAACCTGCATCGCGTCGGCGCTGCCAAAGCCCATTTTCGCCAGATCGAAGTTTTCCAGGATATTAAGGATCTGCACGATATGGATCCCGCCCGATGAGGGAGGCGGCATTGAGAAGACCTCATAGCCACGGTAGGTACCGCTGACGGGCTTACGCTCGACGGCGCGGTAGGCCGCCAGATCCGCTTTGCCGATCAATCCGCCATGCTGCGCCATCTCACCGGCGATCTCGTCAGCGATTTCGCCCTTATAAAAGGCGTCCGGCCCCTGCTGCGCAATTAGCTGCAGGCTGTGGGCGAGGTTTTTTTGCACCAGACGATCGCCTGTCTGCCACGGAGTGCCGTCAGGTTTGAAGAAGATCGCTTTACTGTTGGGATGAGCGAGCAGCACCTCTTTGCCGTAGGTTTTCAGATCGTCCGCCAGCGCGTCGTTGACGATATAGCCGTCGCGCGCCAGCTTAATCGCCGGGGCCAGCAGCGTGCTGAGCGGCAGCGTGCCATATTTTTGCGCCGCCAGCGCAAAGCCCGCCACGCTGCCCGGCGTGCCGGAAGCGAGGTGCGACGTCAGCGACAGCTTGCTGTCGGCGTTGCCCTGCTTGTCGAGGAACATATCGCGTGAGGCGCGGGCCGGCGCCATTTCGCGGAAATCAATAGAGGTAGCGCGGCCGGAAGCGGTGCGCAGCAGCATAAAGCCGCCGCCGCCGAGATTGCCTGCCTGCGGATGGGTGACCGCCAGCGCGAAGCCAACGGCGACGGCGGCGTCCACCGCATTGCCGCCCTGGCGCAGGATATCCACGCCCACCTGCGTTGCCAGCGCATCGACCGAGGCGACCATACCGTGCTGCGCTCTGACCGGATGAAAGGTATCATCCTCGACGCCATAGGAGACGGGCGGCGCGCTGGCAGGCGCGGCATCGGCGACGCTGACTACCGTTAAACTCATCATCACAGCCCAGCCAAGCTGGCGTATATTTCCTCGCATCATCATCATCCCTCTACCCTTTTCAGTTATTTACATTTGTTATCACGCAGGCAAGCCTTTACAAGAACAACTAAAAAATAACATCTAAGTCAAATTCGGTGCGTTCCTGGGAGAGAAGTTTGTGAGGTTGCTAAACTTATAGTTGCGGCCATGGTGCATCAGATGCCGTTAAGGCCGCCTGACGGAGGAAGTTACATGAAAAAATGGTTAATCGTTTTTGCCGCGCTGCTGCCGCTTAGCGGTATGGCTAATATGCTGAACAATACCAACCAACCTAATCAGCCGGGCTACAACCCGAGCCAGCAGCGTATGCAGACGCAGATGCAAATCCAGCAGCAGCAACAGCAGGGCAAACTGCAGCAGGATCAGCAGCAGCAGACGCAGCAGATACAGCGGAAACTACAGGAGCAGCGCAGCAGCGCCCAGCAGCGCGTGATTAATGCGCAGCCGGGACAGCAGCAGAACCGTAATTAACGGAAGTCGGGGCCGATGATGTCGATGCGATCGGTGCAGATGGCGTCAACGCCCCATTTCAGCAGCGTACGCGCCCGCTCGGGATCGTTCACCGTGTAGACCAGAATATGCAAACCGGCGGCCTTCAGCGCCGAGACGCGCTCTGCGTCGAGCAGCTTATGGTTAAGGTGAATCGAGACGCAGGCGAGCGCCGCGGTTTTTGTTTGCCACTCCTCATCCCACTCATCCAGCAGCAGGCCACGCGGCAAGTCAGGTTCCGCCTGCATTGCTGCCTCCAGCGCCTCATAAGAGAACGACGACAGCAGCGGCGCGGTCATTCCCTGCCATAAACGCTTCGCCGCATGGGCGATGGCGCGGCCGGTTTCCGCTTCACTACCGGTAGTGGGTTTGATTTCAATATTCGCCATCAGGCCATGCTGTTGACAGCGCGCCGCGACGTCGGGAAGCAGCGCCAGCGGTTCGCCGTCGAACGCCTTGCCGAACCAGCCGCCCGCGTCGAGCTGCGCCAGTTTTTCCCACGGCAGATCGCCCGCTACGCCCCAGCCGTTGCTGGTGCGATCGAGCGTATCGTCGTGCAGCAGGAAAATCTGTTTATCCTGCGACAGCTTAGCGTCGAACTCGATCATGGTATGACCCAGCTCCGCACCGACGTCGATCGCCGCCAGGGTATTTTCCGGGGCCAGTTTGCCGCCGCCGCGATGGGCGACGATATGAGGATAGGGCCAGCTGTGTGTGTTCATTCCAGACGCTTTCCGGTAGTTGAATCGAAATAGTGTAACGCATCCGCTGGCAGATGCAGCCACAGCGTGCTGCCCGCCTGCGGCCGCTCGCTGTGCGGCAGACGCACCACCAGCGGCGTCTCGCCGATACGCCCGTGTGCCAGATTATCCGCGCCGAGCAGCTCCAGCGTCTCTACGCGCAGCGGAATGCCATCGCGCTCGTGCGGGCTGACCCGCACATGCTCCGGACGAATGCCGAGCGTGACGGCGCGATTAGCCCACTTCGCTTTGCTGTCGCCGAGCGGCAGGGAGTGCGAGTTATCAATATTGAAACGCGTACCGTCGCTGCCAATCTGGCCAACCAGCAGATTCATCGCCGGCGCGCCGATAAACGAGGCGACGAACTGGCTGGCGGGACGCTCATAAATTTCTACCGGCGTGCCGATCTGCTCGACAAAACCTTTGTTCAGTACCATCACGCGCTGCGCCAGCGTCATCGCCTCAACCTGATCGTGCGTCACATAGAGGCTGGTGGTTTGCAGGCGGCGATGCAGCTGCTGAAGCTCAAGCCGCATCTGCACGCGCAGGCGCGCGTCCAGGTTGGAGAGCGGCTCGTCGAACAAAAACACCGACGGCTCGCGCACGATAGCGCGTCCCATCGCCACGCGCTGGCGCTGTCCTCCGGAAAGCTCGCGCGGACGGCGGCTCAGCAGCTGATCCAGCTCCAGACTGCGCGCCGCCTCCAGCACGCGCAGGCGGATATGCTCTTTGCTCATCCCGCGGATCTTCAGCCCGTAGGCCATGTTCTCTTCTACCGTCATATGCGGATAGAGCGCATAGTTCTGGAACACCATGGCGATGCCGCGATCTTTCGGCTCCATCTGGGTGACGCGCTTGTCGTCGATATAGATATCGCCGGAGGTGACGCGCTCCAGCCCCGCCACCATGCGCAGCAGCGTCGATTTGCCACAGCCGGAAGGGCCGACCATCACCATAAATTCGCCGTCGTTGACGGTGACGTTAAGCGGCTGAATGATTTGATTCTTGCCGTCGTAAGACTTGGTTACCGCCTGAAGGGTTACGCCTGCCATGCTTATTTCTCGCTCTCGACCAGGCCACGCACGAACGCGCGCTGCATGACCAGCACCACCACCACCGGTGGGATCAGGGTTAATAACATTGCCGCCATCACTTCGTTCCACTGCGTCGGCGATCCGCTGGTGGAGATCATGCTTTTGATCCCCGCTACCGCGGTGCTGAGCGAGGCGTCGTTGACGATCAGCAGCGGCCAGAGATACTGGTTCCAGCCGTAAATAAAGGTGATAACAAAGAGCGCCGCGAGGTTAGTTTTCGACAGCGGCAGCACGATATCCCAGAAGAAGCGCATCGCGCTGGCGCCGTCGATGCGCGCCGCCTCGATTAGCTCGTCCGGCAGCGACATAAAGAATTGGCGGAACAGGAAGGTCGCCGTGGCCGACGCCATCAGCGGCAGCGTCAGGCCGCTGTAGCTGTCGAGCATATTGAGGTTGGAAATCACCTGTACCGTCGGAAAGATACGCACCTCGACCGGCAGCATCAGCGTGATAAAGATCAGCCAGAAAAAGAGCGTGCGCAGCGGAAAGCGGAACCAGACCAGCGCAAAGGCGGAGAGCATCGACACCGTGATCTTACCGACGGTGATGCCGAACGCCATGATCAGGCTGTTAAGCAGCATCAGGCTAAAAGCCGGGCCGCTGCCGTTAACGCCCTGCGTCCAGATGCGCGAGATGTTCTCCCACAGATGGGTTCCCGGAATAAGCGTCATCGGCACCTGATAGACCGCTTCGTTATCCAGCGTGGCGGCGACAAAGGCGACATAGAGCGGAAAAAGAATAGTGAGCACGCCCAGCACCAGCAGCGTGTGGCTGAAGATATCCAGCCCGCGACGGTTTTCAATCATTGGTACTGTACCTTACGCTCAACGAAGCGGAACTGAATAACGGTCAGGCCGATAACCAGCAGCATCAGCACTACCGACTGGGCCGCCGAAGAGGAGAGATCCAGCCCGGTAAAACCTTCACGATAAATTTTGTAGATAAGCGTCGTGGTCGCCTGCACCGGCCCGCCGCCGGTCGCGGCGTCGATAACAGGGAAGGTGTCGAAGAAGGCGTAGATCAGGTTCACCACCAGCAGGAAAAAGCTGACCGGCGTAATCAGCGGCAGCGACAGATTGAAGAAGCGCCGCACCGGACCGGCACCGTCGATCGCCGCGGCTTCCACCAGCGATTTCGGAATCGACTGCAGCGCCGCGAAAAAGAATAAAAAGTTGTAGCTCATCTGCTGCCAGATCGAGGCCACCACGATCAGGAACATCGCCTGGCCGCTGTTCTGGGCATAGTTCCAGCTGTAGCCAAGCTGGTTAAGGAGATGGCTAATCAGGCCGAGGCCGGGATTGAACAGAAACATCCACAGCACCGCCGCGACCACGGGCGCCACCGCGTAAGGCAGCAGCAGCAGCGTCTGGTAGAGCTTGCGCAGCCGAATAACGTAATCCACCAGCGCCGCCAGCAGCAGCGACAGCACCATGCCGCATACCGTCACCAGGGTGCTGAAGACGATAGTGGTCCAGAAGGCGTCGAGGTAGTAGCTGTCCTGAAACAAACGCCTGAAGTTTTCGAAGCCGACAAAAGTGCTGGAGATGCCGAACGGGTCAAGGCTCTGCAGCGAATACCACAGGGCTTCGCCCGCGGGCCAGAGGAAAAAGATAGCGGTAATCAGCAGCTGCGGCAGCACCAGCAGATAGGGCAACAGACTGGTGCGGAACACCGGGCGAGATGAAGACATAGCGTACTCTGTCTGAGAAAGAGAACAGGGTCGGCACGCGCCGACCCTTTTACCGAACGGAATTACTTCACTTGCTGTTCAAAGCGGCGCAGCAGCTCGTTGCCGCGTTTCACCGCGTTATCCAGCGCAGCCTGCGGCGACTGTTTGCCAGTCCAGACGCCTTCCAGCTCCTCGTCGACCACGGTGCGGATCTGCGGCATATTGCCCAGACGCATGCCTTTAGTGAACGGCAGCGGATCTTTGTTCAGCATCTGACGCGTCGCGATATCCGCACCAGGGTTCTTGTCATAGAAGCCCTGCTGCTTGCTCAGCTCGTAAGCCGCGGTGGTGATCGGCAGGTAGCCGGTTTTCTGGTGCCATTCGGCCGCGATTTCCGGCTGCGCGAGGAACTGCATAAACTCCGCGACGCCCTTATAGGTGTCGGCGTTTTTGCCCTTCATCACCCACAGGCTGGCCCCGCCGATAATGGCGTTCTGCGGCGCGTTCGGCACAGTTTCGTCATACGGCATCATGCCAACACCGTAGTTAAATTTGGCGTAGTGCTTGATATCCGCCAGCGAACCAGAGGAGGCGGTAGTAATGCCGCAGTCACCGTTATAGAACTTGGCGGTGGACTCGTCTTTACGGCCAAAGTAGGTGAAGTCGCCTTTCTTGTTCATATCCTCCAGCATCTGGATATGGCGCACCTGCACCGGCTTGTTGAATTCCAGCACCGCATCGGTGCCGTCGAAGCCGTTGTTTTTGCTGGCGACCGGCAAGGCGTGCCAGGCGCTGAAGTTTTCGATTTGGATCCAGCCCTGCCAGCCGCTGGCGTAGCCGCAGGTCAGGCCCGCTTTACGCAGCGCGTCGGCATCTTTTGCCAGCTCCTGCCAGGTTTTCGGCGGCTGGTCGGGGTTCAGGCCCGCTTTTTTAAAGGCGTCCTTGTTGTAGTAGAGCACCGGCGTGGAGCTGTTGAACGGCTGAGAAATCAGGTGGCCGCTGGCATCGCTGTAGTAGCCCGCCACGGTCGGCACGAACTGTTTTTCGTCAAAGGGGATGCCCGCGTCCTGGAAAACCTGATGCACCGGCACGATCGCCTTCGAGGCCATCATGGTTGCGGTGCCGACTTCGTACACCTGCAAAATGGCGGGCGCTTTACCGGAACGTACCGCTGCGATGCCTGCCGCGAGGCTCTGCTCGTAGTTACCTTTGTAGGTTGGAACAATTTTATAGTCGGGATGCGCCTGGTTAAAACGTTGCGCCAGAGAGTCGACTTCTTTGCCTAACTCGCCCTCCATAGAATGCCAGAAAGGAATCTCAGTGGCGGCCAGCGCATTGCCGCTGATAGCCAGGCCCAGAACCGCACTCATCAGGCTACGACGAAAAGTAAACACGGACATAGAATTTTCCTGTGCAGGTAGGTACGCGCGATATCACGCATTTTTTGTTCGCGGAGTAACATGACACGGGGAAATGACGGATTAATAACAGATAAATGACAGCCATATGACGGCCGGATGAAAGGGTTTACCTGACGTTTTTTAACAGACTACAGCCGCAGCCGTCGGCGGCGCAGCCAGATTACGGACGGCCAGCGCCGTCACCGCAGCGTACAAGCTGTACGTGAGGATGACGAGCGCTGCCCAACCGCAATCTGGCAGGCAAGTCAGCTCTAGGCACCTAAATAGGCGCTGCGAACCGCTTCGTTGGAGAGCAGGGCTTCCCCGGTATCTTCCAGCACGACATGACCGTTTTCCAGCACATAGCCGCGATCCGCCAGCTTCAGCGCCTGATTGGCGTTCTGCTCCACCAGGAAGATGGTCATCCCCTCTTTGCGCAGCTGTTCGATGGTGTCGAAGATCTGCTGGATAATAATCGGTGCCAGTCCCAGCGAAGGTTCATCCAGCAGCAGCAGACGCGGCTGGCTCATTAGCGCGCGGCCAATCGCCAGCATCTGCTGCTCACCGCCGGACATGGTGCCCGCACGCTGGATTTTACGCTCCGCCAGGCGTGGGAAGAGTTCATAGACGCGCGCGATGCGCGTCTGATACTCCCGGCGGCTGGCAAAGAAGCCGCCCATCGCCAGGTTCTCTTCCACCGTCATGCGCGAGAATACCCGGCGTCCTTCCGGCACGATAGCGATCGCCTCGCGCATGATGCGCGCGGTTTGCCAGTCGGTAATCACTTTGCCATCAAAGGTAATCGTGCCCTGCGTGGCGCGCGGCTCGCCGCACAGCGTGCCGAGCAGCGTGGTTTTTCCCGCGCCGTTGGCGCCGATCAGGGTGACAATTTCCCCCTGGCTGATATGCAGACTGATGTTATGCAGCGCCTGGATCTTGCCGTAGTGCGCGCTGACGTTATTAACGGATAACATCGGGTTTGCCATGTTACGCCTCTCCTAAATAGGCTCGGATCACATCCGGATTGTTGCGCACCTCTTCCGGCGTGCCGTTGGCCAGCGGCGTACCCTGGTTCACCACATAGATACGGTCGGAAATACCCATCACCAGCTTCATATCGTGTTCAATCAGCAGCACAGAAACCTTGTGCTCACCGCGCAGCTCAGCAATCAGCTCATCCAGCTCGTGCGTCTCTTTCGGGTTAAGCCCGGCCGCCGGTTCGTCCAGCATCAGGATCTCCGGGCGCGTCACCATGCAGCGCGCAATCTCCAGACGGCGCTGCTGGCCGTAAGCCAGATTGCCCGCCTGACGGTTGGCGAGATCGAGCAGCCCGATGCGCTCCAGCCAGGTGGCGGCGCGATCCAGCGCTTCGCTCTCGCCGCGACGAAACGCAGGCGTTTTAAATAAGCCTGAAAAGAGGCCGCTTTTCAGATGCTGATGCTGCGCCACCAGCAGGTTCTCAATAACCGTCATCTCACGGAACAGGCGAACGTGCTGAAAGGTGCGCACCACGCCCATGCGGGCGATCTTTTGGCCGGGCAGCCCTTCCAGATGCTGCTCGCGCAGCTTAATGGTGCCGCCGGTCGGCTTGTAGAAGCCGGTCAGGCAGTTGAAAACGGTGGTCTTGCCCGCGCCGTTCGGGCCGATCAGCGAGACGATCTCCTGCGGGCGCAGCTCCAGCGCCACGTTATTGACCGCCAGCAGGCCGCCGAAGCGCATCATCAGACCCTCAACGGCTAATAAAGGCTGAATCATGCCTGCTCTCCTTGTTTCTGCTTCAGTTTCAGGTGCGGACGCTTCATCGGCAGCAGCCCCTGCGGACGCCAGATCATCATCAGCACCATCAGGCCGCCCAGCACCAGCATGCTGTATTCATTAAGATCGCGCATCAGCTCGCGCGAGACCACCAGCAGGATAGCGGCAAGGATAACGGCGAACTGCGAGCCCATACCACCCAGCACCACAATCGCCAGCACAAAGGCTGATTCGACAAAGGTAAAGGATTCCGGGCTGACAAAGCCCTGACGCGCGGCGAATAGCGTACCGGCGAAGCCCGCAAAGGCGGCGCTGATGGTAAAAGCGGTCAGCTTGATGCGCGTCGGGCTCAGGCCGAGCGAGCGACAGGCGATCTCATCTTCGCGCAGCGCTTCCCACGCGCGGCCCAGCGGCATACGCAGCAGGCGATTGATCACGAACAGCGTCAGCGCCACCAGCAGCAACGCCACCAGGTAGAGGAAAATGACGCGATCGCTGGGGTCATATTTCAAGCCGAAGAACTCGTGGAACGTACTCCAGCCGCCTTCAGAGACTTTGCGGCCAAACTCCAGGCCGAACAGCGAAGGTTTCGGGATCTGCGCAATCCCATTAGGGCCGCCGGTAATAGCGGTGTTATTCAGCAGCAGGATACGCACGATTTCGCCGAAACCGAGGGTGACGATCGCCAGATAGTCGCCGCGCAGACGTAAAACCGGAAAGCCGAGCAGCAGGCCGAACAGCGCCGACACGATGCCCGCCAGCGGCAGACACTCCCAGAAGCCGAGACCGAAGTAGTGGTTCAGCAGCGCAAAAGTATAAGCGCCGATAGCATAGAAGCCGCCGTAGCCGAGCACCAGCAGACCCGAGAGGCCAACCACCACGTTCAGGCCCAGGCCAAGCATCACGTAGATCAGCGTCAGCGTGGCGATATCCACCGCGCCGCGCGACACGAAAAAGGGCCAGGCCACCGCTACGACGATCAGCGCCAGCATAAACAGCTTCTGCTTAGGCGTAGAGCCGTCGATGCCGGGCAACACCAGCGTCGGGCCGGAGATTTTTTTCATGCCGCGCTGCCAGAACGGGCGCAGCAGCTGAAACAGAAAAACCACGGCACAGCCGACGAAAATCCAGTTCCAGCGCACGTCCCCGGCGCTCTGCACTACCAGTCGCGTGCCGTCCAGGCCGAGCCGCATCCCCATAAAGAAGCTGGCCAGCACCAGCAGCATGACGGCGGAGATCAGCGCATTGATAAAGGAGGACTTCATACTTTTTCTACCTCCGGACGACCCAGGATACCGGTCGGCATGACCAGCAGCACCACGATCAGCAGCGCAAAAGAGACGACGTCTTTATATTCAGTGCTGAGATAGGCGGAGGTCAGGGCTTCGGCGATGCCGAGCACCAGGCCGCCGATCATCGCGCCCGGAATGCTGCCGATACCGCCAAGCACCGCGGCGGTAAAGGCCTTCATGCCCGCCATAAAACCGATAAAGGGGTTAATGGAGCCGTAGAACTGGCCGAGCAGCACACCCGCCACCGCCGCCATCGCCGCACCGATCACAAAGGTCAGCGAAATCACGCGGTCGGTATTGATGCCGAGCAGACTCGCCATCTTCAGGTCTTCGGCACAGGCGCGGCAGGCGCGGCCCATACGCGAATAGCGAATAAACAGCGTCAGCGCCAGCATCGCCACAAAGGTCACCAGCCAGATCACGATCTGCATGGTGGAGATGGTGGCGGCAAAGCCGTTGCTCTGACCCAGCGTCCACTGGCCGGTGATCAGGCTCGGCAGCGCGAGGTCGCGCGAGCCCTGCGTCAGGCTGACGTAGTTTTGCAGGAATATCGACATGCCAATGGCGGAGATCAACGCGATCAATCGCTTCGACGATCGCACCGGCTTATAGGCGACACGCTCAATGCTCCAGCCGTAGGCGCTGGAGATCAGGATCGCCATCACAAAGCCAGCGGCGATCATCAGCCAGCCGGTGTCGATGCCCATCATCATCAGGGCGGCGATAACGATAAAAGAGACATAGCTGCCGATCATATAGACCTCGCCGTGGGCGAAGTTGATCATGCCGATAATGCCGTAAACCATGGTGTAACCAATGGCGATCAGCGCGTAGGTGCTGCCGAGAGTGACCCCGTTAAGCATCTGCTGAGTGAAATAAAGAAACTGCTCGGACATAGTGAAGACCTGCATTAGAACGGGAAAATCCCCTGCCGTAGCGGCAAGGGATTTGTCTGCCGATGGGACGATTACTTAACCGCGGTAGAAGAACCGTCTTTGTGCCATTTAAATACGCCGAACTCGAAACCTTTCAGATCGCCTTTCTGGTCCCAGCTCAGGTTACCCATCACTGTCGGTACCGGCTCGCCGCCCTTCAGGTTTTTCGCAATCTCTTCCGGCTCGTCGCTTTTGCTGCGCTCGATGCCAGCTACCAGCGACTGGATCGCCGCGTAGGTGGTCCAGACGAACGGACCGGTCGGATCTTTGCGGTTCTGCGCGCTGTTGGCTTTGATGGCGTCAACGATCGCTTTGTTCTCCGGCAGCTGGTCGTAGCGCTTCGGCAGCGTCACGTAGATGCCTTCAGAAGCGTCGCCTGCGATATTGGAGAGCGAGGCGTTGCCCACGCCTTCAGGCCCCATAAAGCCAGCGTTCAGACCCGCCGCTTTTGCCTGGCGCAGAATCTGGCCCATTTCCGGGTAGTAACCGCCGTAGTAGACGAAGTCCACATTCTCTTTCTTCAGGCGCGCAATCAGCGTAGAGAAGTCTTTATCGCCTGCGGTAATGCCTTCAAACAGCACCACGTTGCCGCCTTTGGCTTTCAGGGTTTTCTGTACGGATTCCGCCAGCCCCTGGCCATACTGCTGCTTGTCATGCACCACGGCGATACGCTTGGGTTTGATCTCGCTGAGGATATAGTTAGCAGCGGTCGGGCCCTGATCGGAGTCGAGCCCGGTGGTGCGCATAATGGTGGCATAACCGCGTGCAGTCAGCTCTGGCGCGGTCGCCGCCGGGGTAATCATCAGCACGCCTTCGTCGTTATAAATGTCAGACGCAGGCTGGGTAGAAGAGGAGCAAAGATGGCCGATAACATATTTTATGCCGTCGTTGACGACTTTGTTCGCCACCGCCACGGCCTGTTTCGGGTCGCAGGCGTCGTCATACTCTACGCCCACCAGTTTGTTGCCGTTCACGCCGCCTTTGGCGTTGATATCTTTAATCGCCTGAGCGGCGCCGGTGAACTGCATATCGCCATACTGCGCTACCGGGCCGGTCACGGCACCCACGATAGCGATTTTGATATCGGCAGCCAGGGCGGCGTGGCTCATCGCCAGCGCAACGCAACCCGCCAGTAATGCGCGGCCTTTACTCATTTTCATGCGGACTTCCCCATCTTGTTGTGTCTGTGATTTGTGGTTTGCTGTTGCTACCGGATAAAGCCGAAAAATGATGTTTATGAACGATTTAGCGTGCTTTTCCGGTATTTTTTGATAATAAGGCTTTATTTTTCAGGTTATTAAACAGGAAGTTTCTTCTGTAAATCAACTGACCTGTTGGGAAATAGCGGGCCGAAACAGCATAATCATCTGGTTGTTATGCAGGCTTTTTCTCCATTTCTCCAGCGCGTTATGCTGGCTTATGCGCCGCTTATTGTTCTTTATCTCCTCTATCCTGGCATCCCGGCCATCTTTTGACCTGTTTTCAACTTAAAAAAGTGACGGCGCTCTGACTGTATAAATTCGCTACACTATGCCCTTTCGACTAGTACAGGTGTTTGTTATGAAGCTGACTATTCTGCGCCTGACCACCTTCAGCCCGCAGGACCACATCGATCTGGCGAAAATCTGGCCAAAAGAAGATATTACGGCGCTGGAAAAAAGCCTGAGCGAAAACCAGCGCCTTTACGCCGCGCGCTTTAATGAGCGGCTGCTGGGCGCGCTAAAGCTGGAGATTGTGGGAGCGCAGGGGAAAATTTCGCAGCTGGAGGTGCGCGAGGTGACGCGGCGGCGCGGCGTGGGTCAATATCTGATGGAAGAGACGATGGCGCAAAACGGCTCTGTCTCAAGCTGGTGGGTAGCGGATGACGGCAGCGCAAACCAGGGCGAGCGCGCCGCTTTTATGCAGGCCTGCGGTTTTCGCGCGCAGAGTGACGGCTGGGTCAAATAACGGGCAAAAAAAAGGGCGACTTCGCGTCGCCCGTTTTTTTTATGCTTCTATCGCCATACGTAATTTCTTCATGGCGTTCTTTTCAAGCTGTCGCACGCGTTCGGCTGACACGCCGTAGCGATCCGCCAGTTCCTGCAGCGTGGTTTTGTTATCTTCGTCCAGCCAGCGGGCGCGGATGATGTGCTGGCTGCGCTCGTCGAGGCCCAGCATCGCGTCGCTCAGCTTATCAGCAGCGTGCGATTCCCAGTTATCCTCTTCGATGCCGTCGGCGAAGTCTGAGGTTTTATCCTGCAGATAGAGCACCGGCGCCATTGTTTTGCCTTCGCCGCTCTCAT
Organism: Pantoea sp. UBA5923; assembly: GCF_002431095.1. Lineage (NCBI taxonomy): Bacteria > Pseudomonadati > Pseudomonadota > Gammaproteobacteria > Enterobacterales > Erwiniaceae > Pantoea > Pantoea sp. UBA5923. Next base: position 70,392 of record NZ_DJDN01000027.1, read on the forward strand.
CGTCGGCGGACATATCGAAGGTCATATCCTGCGCGGCCATACGCGATTCCATTTCACGCACGTCTTTGCTGCTTACGCCCAGTTCACGCGCCACCATCTCGACTTCGTCCTGGTTGAACCAGCCCAGACGCTGCTTGGTTTTACGCAGGTTAAAGAACAGCTTGCGCTGCGCTTTAGTGGTAGCGACCTTCACGATACGCCAGTTACGCAGCACGTATTCGTGAATCTCGGCTTTAATCCAGTGGACGGCGAAAGAGACCAGACGCACGCCAACTTCAGGATTAAAGCGACGCACCGCCTTCATCAGGCCGATGTTCCCTTCCTGAATCAGGTCCGCCTGAGGCAGGCCGTAACCGGAATAATTACGAGCGATATGAACTACAAAGCGCAGGTGAGACAGGATCAGCGTCTTAGCCGCATCCAGATCGCCCTGGTAATGCAGCCGTTCAGCCAGCGCTTTTTCCTCTTCTGCCGACAGCATCGGCCAGACGTTGGCGGCCCGAACGTAAGATTCCAGGTTGCCAAGAGGAGCAATAGCTAAAGTTTGCATTTCTTTGGTCATTCAAACCCTCACAATGGTTATTAAGTTGCTGCGTCTTCCCTTTGAGCAGACGTTACCTTAAGTCAACGCCGGGGAAAATCCGAAAGCAATCTGTGCTACTTAGAGTAGCCAAGTTATCCACAAGTTCAATTATAGCAGTGAATATTTTACACACAGATGACGAGGCGGGAAGAGAGGGGTTCCTCTGCGCCCGAATCGTCGGCAGCAGAGGAACATTATATCAAAAAAACGTTGCAGGCGGTTACTGGGGCGTAAAACGACGTAAATGTTGTACCGTTGCCAGCCATGCCGCGATCCAGCCGATAATGGCGGCGATAAGCAGCAGCAGCAGACCTTCATCCCACGAGAAGCCTTCCAGCGCGAAGGTCGTGCCAAACACCTGCGCCACCTGCGCCACCACCGACTGCAGACGCAGAACCAGCACCTCAGAGAGGATCAGCGACAGCACCGCGCCGCTAAAGCCGAGCAGCGCGCCGCCATAAAGGAACGGGCGCAGGATAAAGCCGTCGGTGGCGCCGATCAGCTTCTGCACGTTGATGGTATCGCGTCGCGCGAAGATGCTAAGCCGCACGCTGTTACCGATCACCAGGAACACCGCGACAATCATTAGAACGCCGATCATGGAAGCGACCTGCCCTACCAGCCCGGTCAGCGCCGCCAGACGGGCGAACCAGCTGTCGTCCATGCGCACTTCATCGACGCCCTGCACTTTCGCTACCCTGTCGCGCAGGTTCTGCATGGTGCTGGAGTTCTGGAAGTTGAGCTTCGGCGTGATAATCGCCACTGCCGGCAGCGGGTTCTGCTCCAGCATATCCATCGCGCCGCCAAAGCCCGACCAGTTGCGGAACTCATTCAGCGCCTCTTCCCGCGTCAGGTAATTAACGCTATCTACGCCATCGACCTGCTTCAGCTGCGCCACCACATTTTCAGCGGCGGTATCGTCCAGCGTTTTCGACAGATAGACCGTCAGCTGCGGCGCGGGATACCACTGCGTCGCGGCCTGGCTGACGTTTTTCCATACCATGTAGCAGACGCTGGGCAGCGTCAGCGAGATAGCGATAACCATCACCGTCAGCAGCGTCGCCAGCGGCTGGCGATACATATCGGACAGCGTGCCGCGCCACGCGTAGCGCCACTGTTCCTGCCAGCCGCCCTTCAGCGCTTTGCTTTTTGACGGCGCTTTCGCTTTTGGCGCAGCGGGGCGCTTGTTGCGTTTATTGACCATCGTGGCCTCCATGCAGGCGTCCCTGATTGAGCGTCATAACGCGATAGCGACGACGCGCGATCAGCCCGCTGTCGTGCGTCGCCATCAGCACCGTGACGCCCACGCGGTTAAACTCTTCAAACAGTCGCAGAATATCTTCTGACAGCGCGTCATCCAGGTTGCCGGTCGGTTCGTCCGCCAGCAGCACAGCGGGCTTGTTCACGACAGCGCGCGCAATGCCAACGCGCTGCTGTTCACCGCCGGAGAGCTGGATTGGAAAGCTTTTCGCCTTATCGAGCAGGCCAACCTTATCCAGCGCCGCCGACACGCGACGGCGAATATCTTCGCCGCTGGCGCCGGCGATAATCAGCGGGATCGCCACGTTGTCATAAACAGAACGATCCATCAGCAGATGGTGATCCTGAAAGATCATGCCAATCTGGCGACGCAGAAACGGCACCTCGCTGTTGCGCAACCGGGAAATGTCGTGACCGCTGAACCAGATATGGCCCGCGCTCGGCCGCTCAATGCCACAAATCAGCTTCAGCAGGGTACTCTTACCGGCGCCGGAATGGCCGGTGAGGAACGCCATTTCGCCCTGCCGCAAATGGAAATCCGCGCCCTGCAGCGCCTGACGTCCACCGAGATATGCCTTACTGACCTCTTCAAAGCGAATCATCCCAATCAATCCTCTCGGGCAAACAGTGCCTCAATAAAATCCTCGGCCTTGAAGGGCCGTAAATCTTCAATACCTTCACCGACGCCGATATAGCGAATCGGGATGCCGAACTGATCGGCCACGGAGAAGATCACGCCGCCTTTCGCCGTTCCGTCCAGCTTGGTCAGGGTAATACCGGTCAGGCCGACCGCCTCATGGAAAAGTTTCGCCTGGCTGATGGCGTTCTGACCGGTGCTGGCATCAAGGGTGAGCATCACTTCGTGCGGCGCCTCCTCGTCCAGCTTTTTCATCACGCGAGTGATTTTCTTCAGCTCTTCCATCAGGTGCGATTTATTCTGCAGTCGACCCGCCGTATCGGCGATCAGCACGTCAACGCCGCGTGCTTTCGCCGCCTGGATGGCATCGAAAATCACCGAGGCGGAGTCTGCGCCGGTATGCTGCGCCACGACCGGAATATGGTTGCGCTCGCCCCACACCTGCAGCTGCTCAACGGCCGCCGCGCGGAAGGTATCGCCCGCCGCCAGCATCACCGATTTGCCCTGCGCCTGATACTGACGCGCCAGCTTGCCGATGGTGGTGGTTTTACCGACGCCGTTTACGCCGACCATCAGGATAACGAACGGCGCTTTGCCGCTGACGTCGAGCGGCGCGTCGACCTTCGCCAGAATGCCCGACATCTCTGCTTTCAACAGGCCGTAGAGCGCTTCCGCATCGCGCAGCTGTTTGCGGTTCGCCTGCTGCGTCAGGTTAGTAATGATGCGGCGCGTCGTCTCTACGCCGACGTCGGCGATCAGCAGCTGCTCTTCCAGCTCTTCAAACAGATCGTCGTCGATTTTTTTGCCGCGGAACAGGCTGATAAAGCCGGAGCCAAGGTTCTGGCGGGTTTTTACCAGGCTACGTTTCAGGCGGGCGAAGAAACCCTCTTTGGTGGGGCGCTCCTGCTCCTGAGAAACGATCGGCGCGGCGGCGAGCGGCAGATCGCTGACGGTATCCTGAATCTCATCTTCGGCGGCGATCTCTTCCGCCGCTTCATCCTGCGGCGCTTCTGCCAGTGCCAGCGCCGCTAGCTCTTCGTCATCCAGCGGCTGCTCCTCTTCGGGCAGCGCTTCCGGCACAATCTCTTCTTCTATCGGCTGCGGCGCCAGCTCCGGCTCTTCTTCCGGAATGATCTCCTCCAGCGGCGCGATAATTTCCGCATCCTGCGCTTTCTGGACGATCGGTTCAGCTTCCGGCTCAGCGGCAATGTGCTCTTCAGCGGCGTGCGCTGGCGCTTCGCGCTGCGCCTCGGCGAGCTGCTCGGTCAGTTCGACGGTATGCGCCGCGTCGGTTTCCGCCTGCGCTAGCGCAGGATCCTCTGGCTGCTGTTCAGGCGTTTCAGCAGGCTGTTGTGTCTCTTCTTCTTTGCCAAATCCCAGCCAGGAAAAAAAGCCACGTTTTTTCTCTTTTGCCATTGTGTGACCACACTCCTCGATGGCTTAATCCCGGTCGCTCGCTGTTCCCAGGGGATAAAAATTAGCTCTGGTTTTCACCGCCAAAAGGGCGAAAAACGGCAGAATTATGTATGACTTCAGCAACTCACTAGTCTAACACTTTCCAGCCAGCGCACCACAGCACCCTTTTTTACCGTTTCTTCTCACCGATTCGCCCGTTAAACTACGCAACAAATTATGACGAGTTGTGAGCAAGATGAGTAAAACCCCTCGTGGCACAGGCGGTGCCGGACAAATCCGCATCATCGGCGGTCAGTGGCGCGGACGCAAACTGCCGGTGCCAGACAGCGCCGGGCTGCGCCCTACTACCGATCGCGTTCGCGAAACCCTGTTTAACTGGCTGGCGCCCGTTCTGCAGCAGGCGCGCTGTCTCGACTGCTTCGCCGGCAGCGGCGCGCTCGGTCTGGAGGCGCTGTCGCGCTTTGCCGCGTCGGTGACGCTGCTGGAACTGGAACGTTCGGTGGCGCAACAGCTGGAGAAGAATGTACAAACCCTGCGCGCCAGCGACGCGCAGGTGATCAACGCCAATACCCTTAACTGGCTGGCCGCTTCCGGCGAGCCTTATGATGTGGTATTCGTTGATCCGCCGTTCCGCAAAGGTCTGCTGGAGCAAACGCTGCAGCTGCTGGAGCAAAATGGCTGGCTGGCGGACGAGGCGATGATCTATGTAGAGAGCGAAGTGGAACACGGCGCGCCGCCGGTGCCTACCAGCTGGGCGCTGCATCGCGAAAAGATCGCCGGGCAAGTGGCGTATCGTTTATATCACCGACAACAGGAGACATCCGATGTTGCTTAATTTAGGTCGCCTGTTGATGCTGTGCGTCTGGGCTTTTTTACTGTTCAACCTGGTAGACCCCTACCCTAAACCGCTGCGCTATTTTATCCACGTCGCGCTGTTCTTTATGGTGCTGATGCACGGTCTGCAGCTGACGCTGCTGCGCGCAACCCAGCCGAAAGACGCGCCGCCGATCGATCGCTGGACGCAGACGAAAATCTTTCTCTTTGGCGTCTTTGAGCTGCTGGCGTGGCAGAAGGCCAATTTCCCTAAGAAGAAGTAAGCGCGGCGATCAAACGGCTGACAACGCTCGCGGCCGGATGAGCGGAACGACAAGCAAAGCGTTCCGCCTCGCCCGCGCTGCCGCGGCATCCCGTCAGCGCCTACTGTACCGGCGTAAAGCTGACGAAGCGCGATCCCTGCATTTTCAGCTCTCCTTTCGCGCCGGTATCCATCTGGTTGTAATCGCGCTCGCCCACAATCGCTTTAATGTCGCTGGCACCATTCAGAGGATGGAACCAGGCTTCATAACGCATATCTTCGCCTGCGATCGTTTCCCGCTGGCGTGAACGCCGGTTAGGCGACGGATATTCCCGCTTGGTTTTCACCTTCACCGTCAGCGTGCGCACCGGTGAGGCGTCGTTGACCGCCGCTTCGCGCCGCTGCCTGATAAACTGACGAGTCGCCAGTACGGCGATAACGGCCAGTACGATAAAAAAGAGTAGCGGTGGTTTGCTCATGGTTTTTTCTCGTCTCGTTAAGCTCTGAAAAGCAATGCGGGGGAAGCATACAACCAGAGTTGCCTCATTGTCACATTGCGAAGCCGTAACCTAAACTGGGATCGACTTATTGGGAATTTTCACCATCTGATGGACAGGTTGTCCTTAAGGGAGCAGCAATGCTTTGGTCATTTCTTGCGGTACTTTTTTCCGGTTGGCTCTATGTTGATGCCTCCTATCGCGGCCCGCAGTGGCAGCGCTGGCTATTCAAACCTATCACTCTGCTATTAATGGTCGGCTGGGCCTGGCAGGCGCCGGTGCTGAAACCCACCGATTACCTGATTATCGCCGGGCTTATCGCGACGCTGGTCGGCGATGCGCTGTTACTGTTGCCGCGTCAGCAGATGCTCTATGCGCTGGGCGCGTTCTTTCTCTCTCATCTGCTCTATACCATCTGCTTCGCCGCCAGCATGACGATGACCTTCTACTGGCCGATTCCATTGACCCTGTTGATTATCGGCGTAGTCACCATCGCGGTGATCTGGAGCCGTCTGGAGACGCTGCGCTGGCCGGTTTGCACGCTGATCGGCATGACGCTGGTGATGACATGGCTGGCCGCTGAGCAGTACGTTTTCCGCCCTACGGATGACAGCTTCACGCTGGTCGTAGGCGCAAGCCTGCTGCTGCTGGCGAATATCGTCTGGTTTGTCAGCCACTATCGCCGCCGCTTCAGCGCCGACAGCGCCATCGTCGCCGCCTGTTACTTCGCCGGGCACTTTATGATTGTTCGCTCGCTCTGGCTCTACTAGTGCAAAACCGGTCTTGACTCTGGAGTCGACTCCAGAGTGTAGGATGCAGTAGCGGGCGGCGTCGCCCGCCCGTTACTGGAGGTTCTATGCACCAACATCGTCACGCCTGCGGCTGCGGCCGTCCAGGCACCACTCATTCCGCAACCAAACCCCTGTGCGCCCTGCCTGGCGCCTCGTCCGTTCGTCTTAATATCAAGGCCGCCACGCCCGTACAGCCTGAATGCAGCGGTGGCTGCTGCGAGGCTGATAGCAGCCCCGGCGGCGATGGGGACGAAGAGGGCGACAGGCGCGGCTCCTGGCACTTTAGCTGGCGCGTCAGCGGCATGGATTGTCCCAGCTGTGCCCGCACCGTCGAAACCGCCGTTAGCCAGTTGCCCCAGGTGGTTCACACGCGCGTCATCTTCGCCAGCGAAAAGCTGCTGGTGGACGCCAGCGATGATATCGCCGCCGCCGTTGAACAGGCCGTCGCGCGCGCCGGTTTCTCGCTAGTCAGCGAGACGACGCCGCCCCGCCCCGCTTCCCGCTGGCGCGAGAACCAAACCCTGTTGATACTCGCCGTTATGATGCTCGCCAGCTTTACGCTGAGCCGCTTCATGCCGCGCTGGGGCGACGCGCTGTTTATCGCCACCACGCTGACTGGATTATGGCCGGTGGCGCGTGACGCGTGGCGACGCGCGCGCAGCGGCTCGGCCTTTACTATCGAAATGCTGATGAGCGTCGCCGCCGCTGGCGCGCTGCTGATTGGCGCCCATGCCGAAGCGGCGATGGTGCTGCTGCTGTTTCTGCTGGGCGAACGACTGGAAGCCTTTGCCGCCGCGCGTGCGCGCAGCGGCGTTACGCAACTGATGGCGCTGCGTCCGGAAAACGCCGTACGGATAAAAGGCGAGGTGCGGGAAACCGTGGCGCTGACGGCGCTGCGGCCCGGAGACGTGATCGAGGTCGCGGCTGGCGGACGCCTGCCGGTCGATGGCCGCCTGCTGAGCGACGAAGCGAGCCTGGACGAAAGCGCACTAACCGGCGAGTCGCTGCCGGTTACGCGTGAAAAGGGCGATGCGCTGCTGGCGGGCGCTACCAGCGTGGATCGCCTGATTCAGCTTGAGGTGACCTCGAAACCAGGCGAAAGCGCCATCGACCGTATTCTGACGCTGATAGAAGAGGCCGACAGCCATCGCGCGCCGGTGGAGCGCTTTATCGATCGCTTTAGCCGCATCTATACGCCGCTGATTATGCTGCTGGCTGCGCTGGTGATGGTGGTGCCGCCGCTGCTCGGTTTCGGCGCCTGGCTGCCGTGGGTTTATAAAGGGCTGACGCTGCTGCTGATCGGCTGCCCCTGCGCGCTGGTGATCGCCACGCCTGCCGCCATTACCTCCGGCCTCGCCGCCGCCGCGCGTCAGGGCGCGTTGATTAAAGGCGGCGCAGCGCTGGAACGTCTCAGCCAGATACGCGCCATCGCCTTCGACAAAACCGGTACCCTGACGCAGGGCAAGCCGCAGGTCGCTGCCGTACTCTGCTTCGCCACGCTGTCACAGGATGAGCTGCTGGCGCTGGCGGCGTCGGTGGAACAGGGTTCAACCCATCCGCTGGCGGCGGCGATCGTTGCGGCCGCCAGGGAGCGGCAGCTGACGCTACCCTCCGCAAGCCAGCAGGTGACGCTGGCGGGCAGCGGCATCGCCGCGCAGGTCGAGGGCGCGCAGGTGGAACTGCTGTCCCCTGGCCGCGTTGACGTCCTGACCGCCGCACAGCGCGCGCAGATTGTCGGGCAGGAAGAACAGGGACAAACGCTGGTGGCGATCCTGCGCGACGGCGAACCTTTGGGCGCGCTGGCGCTGCGCGATAACCTGCGCAACGATGCGCAGGCCGCGCTGGCGGCATTAAAGAAAATGGGCATCGAAAGCATGATGCTCACCGGCGACAACCCGCGCGCCGCGGCAGCGATCGCTCGCGAACTCGACATCGATTTTCGCGCCGCTCTGCTGCCCGCCGATAAGGTCGATGCTGTTCGCGCGCTGGGCCAGCAGCAGCCGCTGGCGATGGTGGGCGACGGCATCAACGATGCGCCCGCGATGAAAGCGGCCACCATCGGTATCGCCATGGGCAGCGGCAGCGATATCGCGCTGGAGACTGCCGACGCCGCGCTGACGCGCGACGCCTTGCCGCTGCTGCCGTCGCTGGTGGCGCTGGCGCGGCGCACGCGCGCCACGCTACGGCAGAATATCGCCATTGCGCTGGGGCTGAAGGCGCTGTTTCTGGTGACAACGCTGCTGGGCCTGACTGGCTTATGGCTGGCGGTGGTCGCTGACTCTGGCGCGACGGCGCTGGTGACCGCTAACGCGCTGCGCCTGCTGCGCACGCGTCGGGAATAACGCGCGACAGGACGATCAGGCGCCGAGACCCTTCTGGATCAGATAGTGATAAGGCAGGGTTTCGGTTTGCTGCGCCAGCAGGCGGTGTTCCATAAAGCGGCAGAAGCCGGGAATATCGCGCGTAGTGGCCGGATCGTCGGCGATAATCAACAGCGTTTCCCCGTCCTGCATAGTGCGGACCGTTTTACGCACCATCATTACCGGCTCCGGGCAACGCAGGCCCAGGGCATCCAGCTGATGGTCGGCATGGGAGAAGTTGTCGCTCATAAATCACTCGGTTCTAAACAGGGGCGCTCATTTTAACGCGCCCGCCCGCAGACGCAAGACGAGAACGATTGCGTTAAAATTAACCATTGCGTAAATAGCACAACGCGGTAAGATGCCGCGGTTTTTACATTCGGTACCGTCGCGCAGGCTCCGCTTTGCGCGGCAATGGGTTCCCTCACCCCAATATGAAAAAGGTCCATTATGATCGCATTTTCTTCGCGTCAGCGTCAGCATGCGCTGGTCTGGCTATCCCTGTTTCATCTGCTGGTGATTATCTCCAGTAACTATCTGGTGCAGCTGCCGGTTTCCGTTTTTGGCTTCAACACCACCTGGGGCGCATTCAGCTTCCCGTTTATCTTTCTGGCGACTGACCTGACGGTGCGTATTTTCGGCGCCCCGCTGGCGCGCCGCATTATCCTGGCGGTAATGATCCCGGCGCTGTTTGTCTCCTATTTGGTCTCAAGTCTGTTTTATCAGGGCCAGTGGCAGGGCTTCGCCGCGCTGCATCACGTCAACCTGTTCGTTGCGCGCATCGCCTGCGCCAGCTTTATGGCCTATGCGCTGGGACAGATCCTCGACGTCCATGTCTTTAACCGTCTGCGCCAGCTGCCGCAGTGGTGGATTGCGCCCGGCTGCGCGATGTTCCTCGGCAATATCAGCGATACGCTCGCCTTTTTCTTTATCGCCTTTTATAAAAGCACCGATCCCTTTATGGCCGCGCACTGGGTAGAGATCGCGCTGGTGGACTACAGCTTTAAAGTGCTGATCTGCCTTGTCTTCTTCCTGCCCGCTTATGGCGTACTGCTCAATGCAATGCTGAAACGTCTGACAGAACGTTCACAGCGCCCGCAGATTAATTTCGGCTAAACGGACATAGAGCGTTTCGCTGCGACCCGCTAAGATCTGCTGACAATCGGGCGGTTGCTTTTGCCGCCTGATTCGAGTTGTATGAACGCCTTACTGGAATCAAATAAAGGGATTCAGATGCGAAACTTAGTGAAATATGCGGGTATTGGCTTACTGGTGCTGGGCCTGGCGGCCTGCGATCAGAAGAAAGATGACGCGGCTGGCAGCAATGGCACCAGCGCCAGCCAGTCGTCGCAGAACGTAACGCTGATGGACGGTAAGCTGAGCTTCTCGCTGCCGGCCGGCATGTCGGACAAGAGCGGCAAGCTGGGCAACCAGACCACCAATATGCACGTATACGCCGATGAAACCGGCGCGCGCGCCATTATTGTGATCGCAGGCGACGCCACCAGCGAAGGGCTGGACGTGCTGGCGCAGCGTCTGGAACAGCAGCAACGCAACCGCGACCCACAGCTGCAGGTGGTGTCTGACAAAGCGATTACCCTGAAAGATCAGCCTGCGCAGCGTCTGGACAGCGTAGTGTCGGCCAATAATCAGACCTCCTGGTCCTCAGTAATCCTGGCGAAAGTCGACGGTAAACTGCTGACGCTGCAGATCACTCTGCCAGGCGACAACCAGCAGCAGGCGCAGAGCGATGCGGACAGCATTATCCAGAGCATCACGCTGAAATAACAATGTTTTTAAGAATGGCTGAAAGCCTGAGATAAGAACTGACAGATAAAAACGGCGGGAATTTTCCCGCCGTTTTTTTAGCTGTTAACCGCGCGCGGCGCGCCAGTAGTCGATCAGCCGCAGATAGTTGCCCTTCACCTTCTCTATGAGCGCCCCATCATCCAGCTCGCCCTGCAGCCACTGGCGCGACGGCTGGCCGAAGATAGTACGACCGACCGCAAAGCCTTTCACCCAGGGCGCTTTCGCCGCAGCGGCGAAGCCAGCCTTCAGCTTCTCTTCCGGCGCGTCGAGACCCAGCAGCAAAATGCCGCGGCAATGAGGATCCTGCTGCTCGATCAGGCCGCTAATCGCCTGCCAGCTCTTCGCCGACAGCGGCGGCAGCTTCCACCAGTCGGGCTGGATGCCCATCTGATAAAAGTGGCTGAGGATCTCAAGATAGTAGGCCTCGTTATGATCGGGATTGCTCTCCGGCAGAATGACTTCCAGCAGCAGCTCGTGCCCGCTCTTGTTGCAGCCGTTCCAGACGTCAAGCACCAGATCGTCCTGCTCTTTGCGCATTTCGGCGCTGTCGTGCGGATGGTAGAACACCAGGCATTTCACGACATGCTCCGCCGGCCAGTCGATCAGCTGCGAGCCGATATTGCCATGCTCCAGGCGCAGCGGCCGCGAGCTGGGCATTTCGATAGGACGGCCAATCCACCACCCTTTGCCGGTAATGGCGTTCAGCGCTTTCTGGCCATAAGTGGTATCGGCAAGAATACCGCTCTTGTTCTCCAGCCCGGCCTCGCGCGCCGCCTCTTCAGCCGCCTTCAGCAGCAGCACTTTCAGCGCCGGGATTTTGCTCTCGTCGACGCCCGCTTCGCGCGCCATATCGGCCAGCTGTTTGCGATGGTCAAAGGCGAATACGTTCAGCTCCGGCCACTGCTGTTTGCGCGTGGTCACGCGATGCAGGTGATTTAAACGCGCGTCGAGATCGGGGCGCTTCACCTCTTTATCGCGGCTGAGGAAATCATCCAGCTCCTCTTTGGTCGGCATCGCCGGGGCGCAGCCGTGACGCGACACCACCAGCGCGCCGCAGGCATTGGCGTAACGACACGCCTGTTCCCAGCCTTCGTCGTTGAGCCAGCCGCGCAGCAGGCCGGACATAAAGGCATCGCCCGCGCCCAGCACGTTTAATACATCAACCCGTACGCCGCTTTGCAGCTTCGTCTGTTCCCAGGACTCGGGAATATCACCCTCAAATACCACGCAGCCCAGCGGGCCGCGCTTACAGACCAGCGTCGCCTGAGTCGCCTGGCGCACATTTTTCAGTGCCGTAAGCGTATCGGTGCTGCCGCCGGCGATATGAAATTCCTCTTCCGTACCGACAATCAGATCGAAATAGTGAATCACTTCCTGTAGCTGTCGCGTCACCTGTTCAGACTCGATAAAACGCGTTTCGCCGTCGCCGAGTGAGGTCAGGCCCCACAATACCGGACGATAGTCGATATCCAGCGCGGTGCGCAGGCCGTTGCGCTTTGCGATATCCAGCGCTTTCAGCACCGCGGCGCGCGTCTGCGGATGCGAAAGATGGGTGCCGGTTACGGCGACCGCGCGCGACGAAGTGATAAAATCTTCATCAATATCGCCCGGCACCAGTGCCATATCGGCGCAGTTATCGCGGTAGAAAATCAGCGGAAAGGTCTCTTCATCTTTGATGCCCAGAATCACCAGTCCGGTCAGACGCTGCTTATCGGTAATCAGTCCGTCGGTATTACACCCTACGCGATTCAGCTCTTCGCGCAGAAAGCGGCCGTTATGCTCATCGCCGACGCGCGCCAGCATCGCTGATTTCAGCCCCTGAATCGCGGTGCCATAGGCGACGTTGCCGGAGGAGCCGCCGAGATATTTAGCAAACGTGCTCATATCCTCCAGCCGCGCACCAATTTGCTGACCATAAAGGTCAACGGCGATGCGCCCAATACAAATCACATCAAGCCGCTTCTTTTCTGTATTCATACCTGTGGTTTCCTTCTGTGATAAGCAGACACGCGTGCAAGGGAGCAGGCATCCCGGCGTGCGTCTGGGGGTTGGCCTTTGCCAGACTAACGATAAAGAAATTATGAGGAATAAAAATTCCAAATTCAATATGGAATGAAACATCCATCGCGATTTTGTGAACCAGGTATTACTCTGCGCCACCTGCGCTTCACGCGCGCAATGTTTCATCCGTTTCGCGCAGCAGCAGGGGTGTGAGGCGGATCGCAGAAAAAGCTGAGCCTTTGCAGGAAGCCGCTGAATTTAAATGAAAACTTCCAGAGTCTCTGCTTTTCGCGTTTCTTGTTTCACTTAGCCCGCTTCGGCATCCCTCTGACGCTGCGTTTCACGGTTAAATTTGATCTCAATCGCAAAATGAAATGTTTCTTCTGTAATCGTGTTTTATGAAAAATATATTTGTTTATAATCGCTTCAAGTTTCAGTTACCTGCGGTCGCCCTTCGCGAACGCCACGTCGCTAACCTGTCACCAGGTTGCAGCATGTAAAGGAAAAGTCTATGGCCACAATCAGAATGACCACCGCGCAGGCGCTGGTTAAGTTTCTTGATAATCAATACATTAATGTCGACGGCGTGGAAACGAAGTTTGTGAAAGGCCTCTTCGCCATTTTCGGTCACGGCAACGTGCTGGGCCTGGGGCAAGCGCTGGAACAGGACAGCGGCGATCTGATTGTGCATCAGGGCCGTAATGAGCAGGGAATGGCGCACGCCGCGATGGGCTTCGCCAAACAGTCTCTGCGCCGCCAGATTATCGCCTGCAGCTCATCGGTTGGCCCTGGTGCCGCCAATATGATCACCGCAGCGGCCACCGCCACTGCGAACCGCATTCCGCTGCTGCTGCTGCCGGGCGATGTCTTCGCCACGCGCCAGCCCGATCCGGTACTGCAGCAGATCGAACAGAGTTACGATCTCAGCATCAGCACCAACGACGCCTTCCGCGCCGTAAGCAAATACTGGGATCGCGTCAGCCGTCCTGAACAGCTGATGACCGCCTGCATTAACGCCATGCGCGTGCTGACCGACCCCGCCGAAACCGGCGCGGTGACAATTGCGCTGCCGCAGGACGTGCAGGGCGAAGCCTGGGATTTCCCGGACTACTTCTTCCAGAAGCGCGTGCACCGTCTCGATCGCCGTCTGCCGACCGCCGCGCAGCTTGATGACGCGCTGGCGCTGATCGTACGCAAACGCAAGCCGATGATCGTGCTGGGCGGCGGCGTGAAATATTCTGAAGCGGGCGAGGCGCTGCGTCAGTTCGCTGAACGCTACCAGATTCCGTTCGCCGAAACTCAGGCGGGCAAAGGCACTATCGTCTCCGACCATCCTCTTAATGTCGGCGGCGTTGGTGAAACCGGCTGTCTGGCCGCCAACCTGCTGGCAAAAGAGGCGGATCTGGTGATTGGCGTGGGCACCCGCTACACCGACTTCACCACCGCATCGAAATGGATTTTCCAGAACCCGGATGTCAGCTTCCTTAACGTCAACGTCAGCAATTTCGACAGCTACAAGCTCGACGGCGTGCAGCTGCTGGCCGACGCGCGTGAAGGGCTCGTCGCGCTGGAGGCGGGACTGGCGGATAAGAACTACAGCAACGACTGGGGCAGCCAGATCGAGCAGGCGCAAAGCAAACTGCTGAAAGAGACGCAGCGCGTCTATCAGGTGGAATATACCGGCGAGGGCTTTATTCCGGAGATTGCCGACCATATCGATCGCGACGCAGTATTCGCCGAATTTAATCGTCTTACCCAGTCGGTGCTCACCCAGAGCCGCGTGCTCGGCACGCTAAATGAGCAACTCCCAAAGGATGCAGTGATTGTGGCGGCAGCGGGCAGTCTGCCGGGCGATCTGCAGCGCGTCTGGCGCACCCGCGACTACAACTCGTATCACGTTGAGTACGGCTACTCCTGCATGGGCTATGAGGTGAACGCCGCGCTGGGCGCGAAGCTGGCGCAGCCGCATCGCGAGGTCTACGCGCTGCTGGGCGACGGCTCTTTTATGATGCTGCACTCCGAGCTGGTCACCTCGATTCAGGAGCGCGCCAAGATCAACGTGGTGCTGTTCGACAACATGACCAACGGCTGCATTAACAACCTGCAGATGGAACACGGTATGGACAGCTTCACCACCGAATTCCGCTTCCGCAATCCAGAAGGCGGCAAGCTGGACGGCGGCTTCGTGCCGGTGGACTTCGCCGCCATCGCGGCGGGCTACGGCTGTAAAACCTATCGTGTTACCACGCTGGATCAACTTACCGCGGCGCTGGAAGATGCGCGTAAGCAGACGGTTTCCACGCTTATCGACATCAAGGTGCTGCCGAAGACCATGGTGCATAAATACTTCAGCTGGTGGCACGTCGGCGTGGCGCAGGCCTCTGAATCTGAACGCGTGCAGGCGGTAGCAGAAAAACTTAACGCCCATCTTGAGCAGGCGCGTAAATACTAATTTCCGGCCGGGAAACCGGCCTTTTATTCCTCGCTATAAACCCTACAGGTGTAATTATGACTTTGAAACTAGGCGTTATCGGTGCTGGCGCAATCGGCCAGGAACACATTCGTCGCTGCAACAATGTCCTGCAGGGGGCAAAAGTTGTGGCGGTGTCGGATATTAACGTCGACGGCGCGCGCGCCGCGTTGCAGCGACTGAATATTGAAGCGGAAGTCTACGCAGACGGCCATCAGGTCATTCAGTCGCCGGAAGTGGATGCGATTCTGGTGACCTCCTGGGACCCGACGCATGAAGAATTTACGCTGGCGGCTATCGCCGCAGGCAAGCCGGTGTTCTGCGAAAAACCGCTGGCGATGAGCGCGGAAGGCTGTCGCCGCGTGGTAGATGCGGAGATTAAACACGGCAAGCGCCTGGTGCAGGTCGGCTTTATGCGCCCTTACGATGCGGGCTACCGCGCGCTGAAAAAAGTGATTACCGAAGGCGGCATTGGCGAACCGCTAATGCTGCACTGCGCGCACCGCAACCCGGCTGTGCCGGAGAGCTACACCACTGATATGGCGATCACTAATACGCTGATCCACGAGCTGGACGTGCTGCGCTGGCTGACCAATGACGACTATAAAAGCGTACAGGTGGTCTTCCCACGCGTAACCTCAAAATCCCATGCTCGCCTGAAAGATCCGCAGATCGTGCTGTTTGAAACCCAGAAAGGGGTACGCATTGACGTCGAGATCTTCGTTAACTGCGCCTACGGTTACGATATCCAGTGCGAAGTCGTCGGTGAAACCGGCATCGCCAGACTGCCAGAACCTGCCTCAGTGCAGCTGCGCAGCGAAGCCAAACTCTCCACCACTATCCTGACCGACTGGAAGGATCGCTTTATCGAGGCGTATGACGTCGAACTGCAGGCCTTTATCAACGACGTGAAAGCGAGCCAGCTTACCGGACCTTCCGCCTGGGACGGCTTTGCCGCCTCGGTGGCCGCCGACGCCTGCCTGAAGGCGCAGCAGAGCGGCGCTATCGAGCCGGTCGAAATGCCGCCACGTCCGGCTTTCTACGACAAGAAATAAGCGTTTTCCTCTCCTTGCGGGCGGCTGCGGCCGCCCCGACCTGTCAGGACTAAACAGATGAACAAAGAGAACGTAAAACTGGCTATCGCGCCGATTGGCTGGACCAACGACGACATGCCGGAACTGGGGAAAGAGAACACCTTTCAGCAGACCGTAAGCGAAATGGCGCTGGCGGGCTTTACCGGCAGCGAAGTCGGCAGCAAATATCCGCGCGAGCCGGCGGTGTTGAAGCCGATGCTCGATATTCGCGGCATTGAGATTTGTAATGCCTGGTTTAGCACCTTCTTCGCTAACGGCGACAAGGCGAAAACCATTGATGAATTCGTCAATCATATGAACTTCCTGCACGCGATGGGCGCGCGCGTGATTGGCTGCTCCGAGCAGAGCAAAAGCATCCAGGGCACCACGCTGCCGGTGCTGGAGCAGAAGCCGATTTTCACAGATGAAGAGTGGCGTCTGACGGCCGAAGGCTACAACGAACTGGCGGAAATCGCGGCGGCGAAAGGGATGCGCGTCACGCTACACCATCATATGGGCACCGGCATTCAGACCGTAGAAGAGATCGACCGCTTTATGGCGATGACCAATGACAATGTTGGGCTGCTCTACGATACCGGCCATATTTACTATTCCGAAGGCTCGCAGCAGGCGATGCTCGACGTGCTGCAAAAATATCTGCCGCGTATTTTCCATGTGCATCTGAAGGATGTGCGCGATGAGGTCGTCGCAGAGGTGCGCAAAAATCATCTCTGCTTCCTCGATGGCGTGAAGAAAGGCACCTTCACCGTACCGGGCGACGGCGTTATCGACTTCAGGCCAGTGTTTAAAATTCTGGATGATTACGGCTATAAAGGCTGGATGGTGGTAGAAGCGGAACAGGATCCGGCACTGGCTAACCCGTTTGAATATGCGGTGAAAGCGCGCAAATATATTCGCGAAAACGCCGGGCTGTAAAAGCCTTTCCTGTGCGATCCTGCGCCGCCTCACGGGGCGCAGGATTTTTAAATCCGCTTTATCTCTGGGTTTTCACTGCCATTCCCACCCTATTCCCCGCATTATGTGAGGCAATTCATAAACCCATGAAATAAATCCCGCCCCGGGCGCAAACAAATGAAATTTTCCATTCATCTGGTACTATAGCGCTCATTATCCAGCCATATTTCTTTTTTAACGGGCCGAAGTAATGACCAATAACCCTACTCAACTCTCCCTGTTACAGGATGATATTCGTCGACGCTATGAAACGCTGAGCAAGCGACTGAAGCAGGTGGCTCGTTATATTCTTGATAACAGCAACAGCATCGCCTTTGATACCGTGGCTTCTATTGCCGCTCAGGCTGACGTACCGCCGTCAACGCTTATTCGTTTCGCTAACGCGTTCGGCTTCAGCGGCTTCAACGAAATGAAACAGGTTTTTCGTCAGCACCTGATGGAAGAGACGGTTAACTATACCGAGCGCGCGCGCCTGTTCCGTCAGACCGCCACCGACGACGCTGCGACTTCGCCGGAAAGCCCGGTAGAAATCCTCAACGTCTTTACCATGGTCAACAGCCAGGCGCTGCAACAGCTGGCGATGCAGACTAATCCCGACCAGCTTAACAAAGCGGTGCAGTTGCTGAATGACGCTGAGAATATCTATGTAATCGGCCTGCGCCGCTCGTTCAGCGTCGCTTCCTATCTGGTCTATGCGCTGCGCCATCTTGAGCGCCGCGCTTTCCTGATCGACGGCCTGGGCGGCATGTTCACCGAACAGCTCAGCCTGGTAAACCCGAAAGATGTCGTTATCGCCATCAGCTATTCCCCTTATGCGCGCGAAGCGGTAGAGCTGGTAGAGATGGGCGCGAAGCGTGGCGCGCATCAGATCGCTATTACCGACAGCCAGGTGAGTCCGCTGGCAGCGTTCAGCGACGTCTGTTTTGTGGTGCGTGAAGCGCAGGTGGACGGCTTCCGTTCACAGGTCGCTTCGCTCTGTCTGGCGCAGACGCTGGCGGTATCGCTGGCGTTAAATAATGCCAGCACCTGAGTACCGATTTTGACAATAAAAAGGGCAACCCTGCGGTTGCCCTTTTCTTTTATGAACGCTGCTTCTGTTAGCCGCGCGGATAATTATCGCTGTTAACCCAGGCGTGATCTTTCTCCCAGGTAAATTTCCACAGCCGCACCGGCCCCGCCATCACGTTCAGATAGTAGTTGTTGTAACCTGCAATCGTCGCCACCGGATGGTAGCCACGCGGCACCGTCACAACGTCGCGGTTATAAGGTGCCATACAGGCATCCAGCGAGCGGTCGTCAGTGTAGACGCGCTGCATAGCGAACCCTTGCTCAGGATCGAAACGGTGATAGTAGGTTTCTTCCAGATAGGTTTCGTTTTCACTCTCTTGATCGTGCTTGTGGCTGGGGTAGGAGCTGGTATCGCCCTCGTCGGTATAGACCTCTACCACCAGCAGGCTGTCGGCTGGCTTATCGTCCGGCAGAATATTGTGCACCAGACGCTTATTGCGCCCTTTGCCGCGGTGTTCGACGCCGACGTCCGCTGGCGCGATCAGACGCGCCGGCAAATTGCCCTGGCTGGGCGCGTTGCAGACCGCCAGCTCCAGATCGCTGTCAGCGACGATCTCTACTTCGTCGTTATGCGGCACATAAACAGAATAAGGCGGAACGCGCTCGAACGGCGACATACGCTTGCCGATGCCAGGGAAGTCTGCATGGCGCGTTTTCACCGAGGCGAGCCCCGCTACCAGCACCAGACAAAGCTCTTTGTCGCCGCTGCTCAGTCGCAGAGTGTCGCCCTTTTTCAGCAGGTAGGCGTCAAAGCCGACATAGCGCCAGCCCGCGCTTTCCGGCGTCACGTGTTGGATACGACCGCTGGCGTCCGGCTGCTGCGCTTTTGCAAGAAAAGACATTCCACTCTCCTTTTTAACGTGAAAACAAGAAGCTACAGGCGCGTTGCCGCTGGCCTGTAGCTGTTATTATGACGTTGTGCGCTTATTAGCTCAGCGTCGGCATACTGAATTCCGATACCGTCTGCTGGCCGCTCGGCCAGCGCGCCGTAGCGGTCTTCATGCGGGTGTAGAAACGCACGCCGTCCGGCCCGTGTACGTTAAGCGCGCCGAACACTGAACGCTTCCAGCCACCGAAGCTGTGGAACGCCATCGGTACCGGCACCGGTACGTTGACGCCGACCATGCCCGCTTCCACGTTCTGCACGAACTCGCGCGCCGTGTTGCCGTTGCTGGTGAAAATGGCGCTACCGTTGCCGAACTCATGGCTGTTTACTAACTGCAACGCGCTGGCGTAGTCCGGTGCACGCATAATGCTCAGCACCGGCCCGAAAATCTCTTCGCGCCAGATAGTCATATCCGACGTCACGTTATCGAACAGCGTGCCGCCAACGTAGTAGCCTTCTGCGTGGCCCGGCACCTGGAAGTTGCGGCCGTC